>JABJAS010000327.1 GCA_018666055.1 Halieaceae bacterium
CAAGGGCACAATGGCGAGGTGCTTGATCACAGGAATCGCATGACAGAGATCGAACCGCTGCACGACGATGATCCGTTCGCAGAGATCAGGCCTTATTCCAACCGCGAGGCCCCGGATATTCTGCGGCGATTGGCCCTCGATGCTGAGCTGATAGAGACCCTTGCCCAGTGGCGGCTGTCTCGGCTTAACCGTATTTGGCCTACCTTTGCCCAAGCCCTCGCGAGACTGTGGTTACAGAGGATGGTGCGTCGGTTGTCGTCAGTCGAAGACCTGCAGAACCTCATTGCGCCGGCATTGTCGCGCATGATCAAGAAAACTTCCCAGTTCTCGGTCAGCGGTATTGAGCATCTCGACCTGACGCAGGCCCGCGTGTATCTGAGTAATCACCGCGATATTTTTCTGGATGCCGCGTATGCAAATTACGCGTTGCATCGTATGGGAGCGCGGACGATGTCGCTTGCGATCGGTGACAACTTGCTATCCAAACAGTGGGTGGCCGACTTAATGCGCCTTAATAAAAGCTTCGTGGTGAAGCGAAATCTAGGCGGCCCTAGGGCGTTATTGGCGGCGACTAAGCTATTAGCGAGATTCATCAGACAGTCTGTTACCCAAGATCACAACCCCATTTGGATCGCGCAGCGCGAGGGGCGGGCAAAGGATGGCTGCGATGTGACAGAACCCGCGGTGATCAAAATGCTGACGCTATCTCGGGGTCAGAATGAATCACGCGAATCAGTGCTGAAAAGCCTCAATATCGTGCCGCTCGTGATTGCTTACGAGCTGGATCCCTGCGATGAATTAAAGGCAGCCGAGCTGTCCGCTGGGGCGAACTATATCAAGGCTGAATTTGAGGATGTGGCGTCAATGTCGCTCGGGATTATGGGCCAAAAGGGCCGCGTGCATCTGCATTTCGGAGATCCGCTTGATCCTGAGCTCGACGTCGCCGGTGTCGTGAGTGCGATCGATCAGCAGATGGTCGCTTACTACCGTTTGTATCGAACCAATGTCTGGGCTTGGGAGTGGCTGCATGGTGAGAAGGTGCCCGATTTTGTGACCCCTCATCAGGGTGAGATCTCCGAGTCGGCGTTCCGGTTGCGGATTGAAGCCGCTCCCGTGCAATATCGAGACCAATTATTGGCAATGTATGCCAATCCAGTCAGTCGTTTATTGAGCGAAACGGTCGCGACAGAGGGCGCTTAATGTGATCGATGAGGCGCTACAGGACGAGATCCGCGTGGCCTATCAGACGCTCACTGAGGCGCTGCAACTGAACCCGCGTTGGGGGCAGCGTCAAATGATCGCTGAGGTAGCCAATGCCCTGGGTGATCCCGAGGCTGACCCGCCCATCGCAGTAGTCGAGGCGGGAACGGGTACCGGAAAAACCGTTGCTTACTTAGTGGCTGCCTTACCGATAGCGCGTAAGCGAGGGAAAAAGGTGGTGGTTGCTTCGGCCACGATTGCGCTTCAGGAACAGCTGTTATTCCGCGATTTACCCGATGTGATGCGCAACAGTGGTCTTGAGTATGAGGCAGCCCTTGCCAAGGGGCGAGGTCGTTACATCTGCCTCTTGAAGCTCGATCACCAACTTTCTGAACAGGTCGTCGACCCTGTTATCCCACTCTACCCCGACGAATTTGCAGCGCCCGATAGGGCATTAGCGGGGCCCATATTTGATGAGATGGTAGCGGCGTTGGGCTCAGGTCGTTGGGATGGCGATTTCGATTCTTGGCCGGGTAGCCTAGATGTGGGGGTAAAGCGATTGGTGTCGACAGAACAAAGTCAGTGCATTGGTCGTCGCTGTCCGCATGTGAGCCAATGCAGTTTTTTTCGTGCTCGTGAAGGCTTGGAAAATGCCGATATTGTGGTCACTAACCATGATTTAGTCCTGTCAGATTTACGTCTTGGCGGCGGAGTGATCCTGCCGGCACCGGAGGATTCTTTTTATATTTTTGATGAGGGGCACCAGCTGCCCAGTAAATGCCTGAATCATTTTGCGCTTCGCTTCCACAGTGGCGCCACCTTGCAGGGCTTACGTGATAGCGGGCGTTGGGTAGAGAGCTCGAGCGCTGACTGGATCAAGCGTGGACTGGATGAGCGAATCATGCCGACGCTTGCGGCGCTCTTTGACGATCTGCTTGAGCGCACCCTCCAGATCTCTGAGACAGTTTGGTTACTGTTTCCTGATGAGGGGGGGGAGCGAGCGGAATATCGTTTGCCTCATGGACGAGTCCCTGCTGAGTTCGCCGAGCAGGCGGCCATGCTGTTGGCGCAATGGGAAAAATTATACCGAGAAGCTGGGCGTCTGGAGGCAATGCTTGAAAACAGAACGAGCGAGACGGCACTCGTCCCAGACGGGCAAGACGAACCCGCCAGCGATCCCGATCTCGATTTGATTAATGCGCAAGGGATGGTGGCCCGCGCGGAACAGCAAGTTGCCGTATGGAAAGCATTTGCTCAAGCGCCTAGCACGGACCAACCCGGTGACGGCTGGGCGCGGTGGTGTCTTCATCGGGGCAATATGCAGTCCATAGAGTGTCAGGCCAGTCCAATACTCCCGGGTGAACTCTTGAAGCGCTCGCTCTGGGACAGAGTTGCTGGAGCGGTAGTGACGTCCGCAACCCTGTCCGCACTCGGTACTTTTGATCGCTTTAGAGAGCGCTCGGGAATACCGAGTTCCGCGAGATGGAAGCAAGTGGCGAGCCCCTTCGATCCCAAGAAGGCCATATTTTCGGTGCCGGTCATGACCACTGAGCCGAGCCAAGCAGACGCCCACACCGAAGAGCTCATCGCGTTGATACCAGAGCTCATACGAGACGATCTCGGCGTCTTGTTGTTATTCACGTCGCGTCGTCAACTTGAGGCGGTGTTGGCGGGTATCGCCACTGAGATCTCGCATCATCGGTTGGTGCAAGACCAGTTGAGTAAAAGTGCGCTACTCACGGCGCATCGTCGTAACGTTGATAACGGCGAGCCATCGGCGATATTTGGATTGGCGAGTTTTTTTGAAGGTATCGATTTGCCGGGCGACTATTGCCGGCACGTGGTGATTGCTAAGTTGCCCTTCGCTGTGCCTGACGATCCGATTTCTTCGGCCCACGCGGAACTACTCGATGCACAGGGTCGGGATCCCTTTATGGAAATCAATGTCCCGGATGCTGCACAGAAGTTGATTCAGGCGAGTGGCAGATTGCAACGTACTGAAGACGATGAGGGCCGCATTACGCTGCTCGACAAGCGCTTATTGAGTCGCCGATATGGGCGAGTGATGTTGGAGACACTCCCCGCCTTCACCTTTGAGTTGGCGGGAAGAGCGTCACAGTAAAGGAGGAAGCAAAAAGATGACGCTAACATCACAAGAGGCCGCGCGTAATGAGATTGCAGCGCAACTGATTGAGCTGGAGGCTGGCTTAAGACAATTGGGTTTGTGGTCTGGTGACGTGCGCTCGCCAGAGTCCTTGGTGTCGGATCAACCCTTTGCTGTGGATGTGCTTGAGATGGAGCAATGGTTGCAGTATGTCTTTTTACCCACGTTGTATAATCTACTAAAACAGGACGCACCCATGCCTGAGCAATGTGCTGTCGCGCCCATGGCTGAGGAAACACTGGGTAAGAAGCCCATTCCTTGCAAAGCCCTCATCGCGACGCTACGTGACCTCGATCGTCTCATCACAGAGACGCAATAGGACATAAATGCACTGATGCTGATTAAGAGGCAAAAAAAACCCCAGACGCATCTGGGGTCTTGATCAGACAGCAGCGGTTAGAACTGAACGCGCTTGGTAAAGCCGCCATCAACCACCACATTGGTGCCTGTTGTCCAGGCCGAACGCGGGCTGGCCAAGAAAGCCACGGTGTCCGCTATTTCGTAATTGTTGCCCATTCGCCCCATGGGAATATTGGCAACGGTCGCATCGTAAAAATCCGTCATGTGCGTTTTAATTTGCTCCCAGGCGCCGCCCTCAAAATAAACGGGTCCGGGACTCACTGAATTTACGCGGATACCAGATCCTGCGAGGGCTTGCGCTAAATTACTCGCATAATTTAAAAGTCCGGCTTTGATTGCGCCGTAAGGGCTGGGGCCAGCAAAGGCTTCCACCGCCGCAGTGGTTGAAATCACCACAATGGCGCCTGCATCGGATTTTTCGAGATAGGGCTGAGTTAATTCTACGCCACGCCACGTTCCCATCATGTCTGACTCAAAGTTGGCGCGCCAGCCAG
>JABJAS010000328.1 GCA_018666055.1 Halieaceae bacterium
TGGTCACAAACACGACTCGATAATCACATTGCACCAGCGCGCGATGCCCTTCGAACGATGCTGAGGTCGGCTGTTTTAAGGGCTCCGCAGGGCATCGCCGACTGCTAGCGGTCGACTGGCCTCCAGTACCAACCCAAAACTGGCTCGATCAAAGACGGCAAAAACCATCAAGACGCCGGCCTGACGATCGGGCAGCGCAAGTGATTGAGTCGTTAAAAGGTCCTCTGCTGGCGGCGGTCGCTGCTGGATCATCAGCACGTCCCCCTCGCGCACGGACTCGCGCGCACCACGATTGATCGCGACGATATCCAATGCACCGATCTGTGTCATACCACTGGCAACCGCAATCATTTGGGCATTTTCGATCAACACGGCCGGCGCCTGAGGGTGATACGCCGCTTGAGCCATGACCTCCTCAACGGGCAATAGATGGTCGCCAAGACGAACTTCTTGCCGCGCCTGCGTCACCATCAGTGCGCTCAAGCCCTCTGAGCTCAGCACACTATTGACGCTGGCCCGCCCAATATCCGTCACAAACATGCCGAGGTCCTCCTCGGTCAGAGGGTCGATCAGTGCCGCTACCTGTCGCACCAGGTGATAAGTGCCCGTGCTAACCCCAATACCCCTGCTATAAAGCGTGTCCCCAACACTACTGAGCAGACGGTTGGCGTCAGTCGCCACCACGAAAGGAGTTTGAGCTAATGCGGCAGATTCAACCACGCGATGCTGCCGCAAAAAAGGCGCAATCTGCGCTTGGGGAATGGCAGGGATGGCCGCATCCAATGGGCCGCGCCGCAGACTCGGCGATAGCGTTACATCGCTCCGCTCAGTCACCCTCAGCGTCGGCCTGCCCTCGTCCCAAACAACGCTCAGTACGTCGCCAGGCTCAATAGCGTGAGCGTCATCAAGGTGTTCATTACCAGCCCACAGTTCTTGCCACCGCCATGGATCTGGCAGGAACAGTGATGCAATGTCCCATACCGTATCGCCGGCCTGCACGGTGTAGTGGTCGGGAGCAGTCGCACTCAGCGTGAGTGGTGGCTCCGCTTGCGCCGCGTCGAGCTGCGCCGTTGGCATTAATAGCGTGATTAATAAGCCAGCACGCCCTAAGCGCCCAACTTTGTTTTGTAGCATCGCAATCCATTTGCTTTCCAAAGCATCCACTCCATTGGCTTCAACGCGACTCAATCCATTGAGGGGCCGCCCGTCTGCAATCCATGCAGATCAGAGCCATCGCGGTATACTACTAGTGTGCGAGGCGGTCGAGCACAGGGCAAGACCAAATCCGAACACTTTTCTACGCTGACGAACACGCTCCGAACCGGACTTACCAAGCATGGCGCTACTTCAGATCCTCGAATTTCCTGATCCAAGGCTACGCACACGAGCTCTGCCCGTAGCTGAGGTCACTGACCGAGTTCAAACGCTGATCGACGATATGTTTGAAACCATGTATGCCGCACCCGGAATCGGGTTGGCAGCGAGCCAAGTCGATGTGCACGAGCGTATCATCGTGATGGACTTGTCAGACGATCATTCAGCGCCTCGGGTCTTTATCAATCCTGAAATCAACGTGATTGACGAGGACCTAGGTTCCTATGACGAAGGCTGTCTATCGGTACCCGGTTTTTATGAAACCGTTCAACGTCCCAAGATGATCGCTGTGAAAGCCTTAGATCGCGACGGACATCCTTTTACTGAAGCGCTAGAGGGATTGATGGCCATCTGCCTCCAACACGAAATCGATCACCTTGAAGGAAAGCTCTTCGTGGACTACCTTTCGGCATTAAAACGGCAACGCATTCGCGGCAAGTTACTTAAAGATCAGAAGCGTCGCGACGCCTAGATGACCGCGCCACTGAATATTGTCTTCGCAGGTACGCCTGAGTTCGCGGCAGCGCACCTGACCCACTTAATAAAAGGGCCCCATCGGGTCGTCGGCGTATTAACCCAACCAGATCGACGCGCAGGCCGTGGCAAAAAGCTGCAACCATCGGCTGTCAAATCAGTGGCCCTCGACGCCAATATTCCACTTTGGCAACCCGACACGCTGAAAGACCCGGCAGGCGAGGCACAGTTAACCTCTTACGATGCAGATATTCTGGTCGTCGTGGCCTACGGATTGATTCTTCCCGCAGCGATACTGGCCATACCTCACATCGGCTGTATTAATGTCCACGCCTCCCTATTGCCGCGATGGCGCGGCGCGGCGCCGGTCCAACGGGCAATAGAAGCCGGAGACAGCAAAACGGGTGTCAGCATTATGGTAATGGAGCCCGGTCTCGACACGGGACCCGTCCTACTGCGTCGAGAAGTGGCCATTACCGGGGAGCATACCGGAGGCACGCTACTGGCGGAACTTGAGCAAGTGGGGACACAGGCGCTGGCAGAATGTCTTACGGACATTGCCTCGCGGCTATTAAGGGCAGAAGCGCAGGATGAACAACAGACGACTTATGCAGCAAAAGTCGAAAAAGCCGAAACCGCCATCGACTGGTGTCTCGGTGCCATCGAGATCGATCGCAAAGTCCGCGCACTACTGCCCTCACCCGGCTGCTTTACGATGCTTAACGATGATCGACTTAAGGTGTGGGCGGCACACGCCGTTCATAAGACCCACAACGCGGCCCCCGGTGAGATTGTGAACGCCAACAACGACGGACTGAGCGTCGCCTGTGGTGAGGGTGTTCTGGTGATTACGGAGGCACAAATGCCCGGCGGCAAACCCCAATCCGTTGCAGCACTGCTCAACGGACATCAAGACAAACTAAAGCTTGGCGTGCGATTCACACTCACCGGCAACAATGCGCATGTCTAGCGCACGCCAGGTGGCAGCCGACATCATCGGTCGTGTCCTCAGTGGTGAGTCACTGAATCATCTACTCCCGGCGGCATTCGATCAGGTCGCTGACGGACAAAGACCGCTTTGCCAAGAATTGGTCTATGGCACGCTCCGAGAATGCCCTATGCATCAGGGCATTATCGATAACCTCATTAAAAA
>JABJAS010000042.1 GCA_018666055.1 Halieaceae bacterium
GCCAGCTCATCTGCGAGGCGAGATAGTATGTCGTTCACCTCACTTTTGGCTGCATCGACCGTCTGACCTTCTGCCACCAGCACGCCAATTTTCTTCGACGCCGACTTTCGTTCAGCCAGAAGACTCTGTGCACGAACGTCTGCTGCCTTGCGACGTGCGTCAAGTGATTCGAAACGGGCTAGGTCAAACGTCAGCCCACGCTTTGCTAACGAGGCAACCACAGCGCTCGCGTCGTGGCGAATGGCTTTTAGGTCAAGCATGACTGTATTTCTCTAAAAAAACGGCGCGAGTATAACGCGAAACGCCAACAATCTGAGAGGGTGCGTGTTGAGTGATAACGCGAAACACTTAGCGCAGAAGCCAAATACCCAGCCCTGCCCCAAACAGACAACAGAGCACGCTCAGTACCAGATAACTTGCGGCCCAACCCCAAGCGCCTTGCTGGATCAGGTGCGCTGTTTCGAGGGAAAATGTCGAAAAAGTCGTGAAGCCGCCCAGCACGCCTGTCATCAAAAAGGCGGATAACAAAATCTGGCCACCTGACCGCGAAAAATAGCTCCAGGCCATGCCGATCATAAGAGAGCCCAGCAAGTTGACGAGGAAAGTGGCGATGGGAAAATAACCCATGGGCCCCATCCAGAGGGTCAGAGCAGCCCTTCCGAGTGCACCAAAAGCACCGCCCACAGCAACCACCATCCAAAAACCCGCCGTCATGGCTTATCCTCGGTCTGGGCCGCTTTATTTAAGTCTCGGAGTTGAGCGAGTTTTTCGGCCACTACTTTTTCCAATCCTCTTTGGGTTGGCTGATAGAACTGAATGGGCTCCATCCCATCTGGGAAATAATGCTCCCCAGCGGCAAAACCACCGCTTTCATTATGCGCATAACGATACCCCTCACCGTGCCCCTCCTCGCGCATTAATTTTGTCGGCGCATTACGCAGATGCAAGGGCACCTCGAGCGATCCGGAGGACTCAGCTACCGCCATGGCCGCGTTAAAAGCGGTATAGGTGGCATTACTCTTTGCGGCACAGGCCAGGTAAACGACGGCCTGCGCCAAAGCTAGCTCACCCTCGGGGCTGCCGAGTCGCTCTTGGACAGACATCGCATCCAAAGCCAGCTGGAGTGCTCGAGGGTCGGCAATGCCGATGTCTTCAGATGCCATTCGAATGCAACGCCGGCCGATATATAACGGATCACAACCACCATCTAGCATCCTTGCAAACCAATACAGCGACGCATCGGGGTCACTGCCACGAACCGCTTTATGCAACGCGCTGATCTGGTCAAAAAATACATCTCCACCCTTATCGAAGCGGCGCGTTCCGGTACTCGCTAACTCCCTTAAGACGGTCTCATCAAGACGATGAGGACCGTCCTCTGCAACGCACAAATCAGTGGCCAGCTCCAGCAAATTCAGGGACTGGCGGACATCACCATCGGCTAGCCTTGCCAGCTCGAGCAGACTCTCAGGCGCGACATCGATATTGGGGTAGAAGCGTGCCACAGTGCGTGCCAATAGTTGCTCGAGGACGTCCTCTGTTACGGGCCTGAGACGGTAGACCCGCAATCGCGACAACAACGCACTGTTCACCTCAAATGACGGGTTTTCTGTGGTGGCACCGACGAAACAAATCGTGCCGTCCTCTATATGGGGCAAGAAGGCATCCTGCTGGCTTTTATTAAAACGATGCACTTCGTCAACGAACAGGATCGCGCGTTTGCCCTGTGTCGCAGCTTGACGAGCCTGATCAACCGCAGCGCGGATATCCTTAATGCCTGAGAAGACCGCCGATAATTGAAGAAATACCCCTTGGGTATACTGTGAGACCAGTCTCGCCAGCGTGGTCTTCCCTACGCCAGGAGGGCCCCAGAGAATAAACGAGTGATGGCTACCTGTCTCGATCGCATGTCGCAGTGGCTGCCCTACCCCCAGTAAGTGTTCCTGACCTACCATCTCCTCGAGCGATTGCGGCCGCATTCGTGCGGCGAGTGGCGCAAGGTCCGGGACGGTTGCGGAAAATAAATCACCCTCGTGGTGACTGGTATGCCGCCCGTCCATCTCAGAAGTTGACCGAGGGCACCAAGAAATCGCTTGGGGCTAATGCCACCTCAGGCAACGTTGACAGCGTGAGGTCGATCGATTGTCCCGATTGATCCAGCAACGTGATTCGCCAGAGGTCTGGGCCCTCTTGAGCCACCTGAACGCGCTGATAGTAGGCCGAAGGGTCTCGAGGGGTCAGCGTCACCGCCGCTCCCGATACCTCCACCGTAAACGACTCGAGCAATGCGTCGCGAGGCGCGAGCAACCAGTAAAACGGGCTTCTTTCCGTATCGGATAGTTGCCGCTCAACCGTGACTTCTAAATCCCAGTCAATTTGGGTCAAACTGTTATCGGCCGCCACCATCAAATGGTTATCGGGCGCCGTAATATGCCACCAGAAGAAGTGCGGTTTGAGTAACTTAAAATCACCGCTGCTCTGATCTAGTGCGACCCCCTCAGGGCTCAGTATGCTCTGGGTGAACTGCCCTGCTATACCGTCGTGCGCAACAAATTGTTGCAATACGTCGGCAGTCGCCGGCAATGCCATGACATACAGTGCAAGCAGAAGCCGTCGCATGGCTAGTGCTCGGGCGGCGCTGGCGCGAGCACCTCTCGCTGCCCGTTACTGCCCATTTCTGTGACGACGCCTGCCGCCTCCATGGTCTCAATCAGGCGGGCAGCCCGGTTGTAACCGATTCGCAACTTGCGCTGCACAGAGGAAATCGACGCGCGGCGACTACGACAAACGTAATCGACCGCTTCGTCATACAGCGCGTCTGACTCAGGATCTTCATCACCCGACGTCGCTGACTGAATTTCATTTGCGGTAACCGGTGTTTGCCCGCCTTCATCCAGCAATCCCTCTATGTATAGCGGGTCACCACGGCGTTTCCAGTCTGCAACAACGCGATGCACTTCATCATCCGAACAAAACGCACCATGCACTCGCACCGGCACGCTGGAACCCGCGGGAAGATAAAGCATATCTCCGTAGCCTAATAATTGATCGGCACCGCCCTGATCTAAAATCGTACGAGAATCGACTTTCGAGCTCACCGCAAACGCGATTCGTGAAGGGATGTTCGCTTTAATTAAGCCGGTAATCACATCCACTGAAGGCCGCTGAGTTGCCAAAACCAAGTGGATACCGGCGGCGCGCGCTTTTTGCGCTATGCGAGCGATCAATTGCTCCACTTTTTTGCCGACAATCATCATCATATCGGCGAACTCATCGATCACCACCACGATAGAGGGCAGCTTCTCGAGTGTGGGATGCTCTTGATCTTCGCCCGTCAGTTCAAGGACCGGATCCGGACTCCACATCGGATCTAGTATCGGGCTCCCCTGCTTCTCAGCATCTGTCACTTTGCGGTTATAACCTTGTAGGTTGCGCACCCCTAACAATGACATCAGCTTGTAACGCCGCTCCATTTCTGCGACGCACCAACGGAGTCCATTGGCCGCATCCTTCATGTCGGTGATCACCGGCGTCAGCAAATGAGGAATGCCGTCGTAAACGGACAATTCCAGCATCTTCGGGTCTACCAATATCAGTCGCGCATCAGCCGGCGTCGCTTTGTACAGCAGACTGACCAACATGCAATTAACACCCACTGACTTGCCCGACCCGGTGGTTCCCGCCACCAGAACGTGTGGCATTTTGCCCAAGTCAGCAACGACCGGAGAGCCTGCAATGTCATGGCCTAACGCAACGGTGAGCGGCGACTTGCTCTCTTCAAACGTAGTAGAGGCCAGCACATCTTTAAAATTGACCGTTTGTCGGTCGGCATTGGGTATCTCGATTCCCACCACGCTCTTACCTGGAATCACCTCAACCACCCGAACAGAAATGACGGCCAGAGAACGCGCTAGGTCCTTGGCAAGATTCGAGATGCGTGACACTTTAACGCCAGCTGCCGGTTGAATTTCAAAGCGTGTCACCACCGGACCCGGATAAACCGCAACGACCTCAGCAACGACGTTAAAATCCTTGAGCTTGAGCTCTAATAGACGCGACAACGACTCTAATTCATCGGCAGAATAACCACGCTGTTCCAGGTCGCTGGGTGGTGCATCAAGCAAATCCAGCGGCGGCACCTCTCCCGATATGGGCAGATCAAACAGCGGCTTTTGCTTCTCCTGCTCAAACTTAACCCCTGCCGCCACCGGCTCCTTGGGCGGCTTGATCTTGGGCGGCGCGCGTTTCTTTTCACTGGCAACATGCCGCTCGATTTTCACCTTGCGCTCTTCCAGCTGTTTTTCACGGGCGCGCCGGTCGCGAATTTGATCCAGCTTAACGGCTGCCATTTGACGTATGGCGCTTGCGGCGCTTAACACGCGCTGCCCGATCCAGTCGATAACGCTGAGCCAACTGATATCTGCAAATAGTGTCAGGCCTAACAAAAAGACGGTCACCAGTACTAGCCGAGCACCCACCGGGTTAAAGGCCTGGTCAAAACCCGCCCCAATTGCGGCACCAACAATGCCGCCAGCGCCTTGGGGCAAGCCTGACGATCCCACGTCATTCAGTGCGCGTAACGCCGTTGCCGCCATGACAGCCAGCAGCAAGCCAAATGCGCGCAAGCACAACATCTGCCAATCCACGGGATCGTATCGACCTTCCGCAAGCAGCAGTGATATGGCGCGGTAGGCAAGCAACAGAGGGATCAGATAAGCGGCGGAACCCACCAGAGAGAAAAACACATCGGCAATAAAGGCGCCTGTTATGCCGCCGAGGTTTTGAATGGCATCGCCCGTCCCGCTTGCAGACCAACCGGGGTCTTGCTCGCTATAGGTCAGTAGCGACATTAAGACGAAGAGACATGCTGCCCCCACGCTAATAAACAGAACATCACGTAACCGGCGCCGGGCAAACGTCTGCGTCGTCAATTCTGACTGTGTTGTCTCCGACTTCGCTCTGCCTGCCACGACTCTACAACCACCGGTGGAAATGGCTATGCTAGCACACACGACACCCCGCAATGGTGAGCAATCAGTTGCAAATTCATGGGTTTATCCATCGCCTGAAACGCCCGACCCATCTCAGCACCGCGACAATACTGGCCTCATGACATTGGCTGGGATATTCTCTGGCTGTCAGAGCCGACGTAGCGCTTCGCCGCCGCCATAGCCGAGATAAAAGAACCTTTCACACAGTACCTTACAGAAGCAATAACGGAACCGTTTCATGAGTGACTCATCACACCATCGCCTGATCATTTTAGGGTCAGGGCCTGCGGGTTATACCGCCGCTGTTTACGCAGCACGCGCCAATCTTAATCCAATTGTGATTACGGGGTTGCAACAAGGCGGTCAGTTGACCACGACGACCGAGGTCGAAAATTGGCCCGGCGGGGCCCACGATTTGCAAGGGCCACAGCTGATGTCGCAAATGCAGGCACATGTGGAACGACTCGAGGCCAGCGTGGTCTTCGATCACATTGAGTCGGTAGATCTGACCGCCAAGCCGTTCAAATTAAAGGGCACCTCTGCATACACCTGCGACGCATTGGTCATTGCTACTGGCGCATCTGCACAGTATCTCGGCCTACCCTCTGAATCAGCATTCATGGGGAGAGGCGTCAGTGCCTGCGCCACCTGTGACGGATTCTTCTATCGCAATCAAGAGGTCGCCGTCGTGGGCGGTGGCAATACCGCGGTAGAAGAAGCGCTTTATCTGAGCAATCTTTGCTCGACCGTACACCTCATTCACCGACGGGATTCGCTTCGCGCTGAAAAAATATTACAAGACCGATTGATGCAGCGTGCGAGCGAAGGCAAGGTCGTGCTCCACTGGCATACGACGCTGGATGAAGTGCTAGGCGATGAGACTGGCGTCACCGGCATTCGCATCAAATCTACCCTCGAAGGGGAAACCACGCGTTCATTAGACCTGTCGGGGGTGTTCATCGCGATAGGCCACAAACCCAATACGGACCTATTTGTGGATCAGTTAGCAATGCAAGGGGGCTATCTCACCGTTCACTCTGGCACTGAAGGTACCGCAACACACACCAGCCTGCCGGGCGTCTTTGCAGCAGGCGATGTGGCGGATCATATCTACCGGCAGGCCATTACTTCGGCTGGGTTTGGCTGCATGGCGGCTTTGGATGCGGAGAAATATTTGGATGGGCTGGGCAGCTAACGTTGCCCAACCCCTTCCCGCCCACCTCACAAGCACTGACTGAGCCAAACGGGCTACTCGCCGTCGGCGGTGACCTAACCCCAGAAACGCTGATCAGCGCTTATGCCCAAGGCATCTTTCCCTGGTTCGAGCCCGGGCAAGAGATTTTGTGGTGGTCTCCGGATCCTAGATCAGTCCTTTTCCCTGATCGCGTTCACATCAGTCGTTCACTCAACAAGTTCCTGCGCAAAAGCACCTGGCAGATCAGTTCTGACACCCGCTTTGCGGAAGTTGTGGATCGCTGCGCCAGTGCAGTGCGTCATGAGGATCACAACGCCGAGCACAGCACTTGGATATCGACTGAAATGCGGCAGGCCTATGACGCGCTGAACCAACTGGGCGTTGCCCATTCCATTGAAATATCTGATAAAGATCAATTGCTTGGCGGTCTGTATGGCGTCATGCTGGGCAACGTTTTCTTCGGAGAGTCCATGTTCTCGGACCACACCAATGGATCAAAAGTGGCGTTAATTGCGTTGGCGCGCCTGTGCCAAGACAATGGGATTGTGATGATCGACTGCCAAGTTCACAATTCCCACCTTGAGACAATGGGCGCAGAGCTTATTTCTCGTCAGGCCTTTGAAAAATACCTCGAGGACGCTATAACGACACCCATGGCCACCGTTTTCGACAATCCTGCCCGCTTGGCTTCCGCCGAGAAGCCATCACTTGAAGAGCGCCTCTGCGTTGCCCTCAAGCGGTCTGCGGTGGAGTTGCTGTGACGGCGTCACTGAGAGAAATAAAGGTTTACACCACCTTTCCTCATCGGTGCTCTTATCTCGACAATGAGGAAGCCACCACATTATTTGTCGACCCACGACAGACACTCAGCCCTGAACTTTATACGCAGTTATCACTGCTCGGCTTTCGACGCAGCGGTGATCATGTATACCGACCCCATTGCGCTAATTGCAACGCCTGCATTGCCTCTAGAGTGCGGGCTGATCAGTTTCTGCCCAGTCGAACGCAGCGGCGCATCAGTCGCCGCAATAGCGATTTAAGACTCGAGACGACTGAGTCGATCGCCGATGACGAGGCCTATGAACTTTACCGTTACTATATTGAAGCACGTCACGCGGATGGTGATATGTACCCGCCGGCGCGCGACCAGTACGATTCTTTCCTGAACGACGGTTTGGGCTGTGCGACCTATTACCGACTCTACGACGGCAGTCGGCTTGTTGCGGTCACTGTGGCTGACAGAATGCTGGATGGTCTGGCCGCCATCTACACCTTCTTTGACCCCGACCAGCCCAAAAGAAGCTTGGGTACAGAAGCCATACTTCTGCAAATCAGAGAGGCTCAGGCAATGGGCCTGCCTTTCGTATACCTGGGCTACTGGATAGATGGCTGTCGTAAGATGTCTTACAAAGCAAACTATGCGCCACTTGAATTATTCGTCGATGGACAGTGGCAGCAACAGAAGACTGAGCAGCAAAACGGACCCAGCACGGACGCCATCATTGACCTATTAGCGCCTGGCAATCCCCATCGTGGAGTCGACCAAGGATAAGAGACGCTTTCCACGAACCTCACTTTTCGATACAGTGCCGCCCACCTCATAAACAAAGGCTACGCCTTGATGGCTAAAGAAGACCAGATCGAAATGGAAGGGGAAATTGTCGACACCCTACCCAACACGACTTTCCGAGTAAAATTGGAAAACGGGCACCTTGTGACAGCGCACATTTCAGGAAAAATGCGAAAGAACTACATTCGCATCCTGACGGGCGACAAAGTCAGAGTTGAGCTCACACCTTACGACCTCACTAAGGGTCGCATCACCTACCGCGAGCGATGAGCGGGACGCAGCCGATTAGGCTGCGCGCTGCCATCAAGCCTCTACCGGCTCCTCTTCATCGACCAACGCGGCAACCACCAAAGCGGAGCGGTCTGCGTTGACCGTGACGCTTGCCGAACCGCCCTTTGCCAGCGAACCAAACAACACCATATCCGCCAGTGGCTTTTTGATGTGCTCCTGTATGACACGCTCCAAAGGGCGAGCACCCATCGTCGCATCGTAGCCTTTTTCCACCAACCACAGTCGCGCCTCTTCATCGACCTCTACCGATACCTGGCGCTCATCAAGCTGGCTTTGCAATTCAATCAAGAACTTATCCACGACCGTTAAAATGACCTCCTCACTGAGCGGGCCAAATGGCACGATCGCATCCAGCCTATTTCTAAATTCGGGCGTAAAAGTCCGATTGATCGCCTCGATCGAATCGGTCGAGTTGTCTTGTATTGAAAAACCAATCGACCGCCGACTCACATTTTCCGCACCCGCATTGGTTGTCATGACTACGATGACATTACGAAAATCCGTTTTGCGTCCGTTGTTATCGGTGAGCGTTCCGTGGTCCATCACCTGCAGCAATAAATTAAAGACTTCTGGATGCGCTTTCTCGATTTCATCGAGCAACACCACACTATGAGGATGCTTCGTCACTTGGTCGGTCAGCAGCCCACCTTGGTCATAACCCACGTAACCCGGTGGCGCACCAATCAAGCGCGACACAGTGTGCCGCTCCATGTATTCAGACATGTCAAAGCGCAACAGCTCTAACCCCATTTGCAATGCCAGCTGGCGGGTCAGTTCGGTCTTTCCAACACCGGTGGGGCCTGCAAGCAAAAATGAACCAATTGGTTTCTGCCCCCCGCGCAATCCCGCTCGAGCAAGCTTAATGGCACTCACCATCTGAGACACAGCGGCATCCTGACCAAATACGGTCATCTTGAGATTCGCCTCTAGTTTACTCAGCAAGGTTTTGTCGTCGCTGCTCACCGTCTTGGGTGGTATGCGCGCTATTTTTGCCACGACGGCCTCAATATCGCCGGGGCCGAGTATTTTCTTTCGCTTACTCGGAGACTGTAGTTGCTGAAACGCACCCGCCTCGTCAATCACGTCGATGGCTTTATCCGGGAGAAAACGATCCGTGATGTACCGAGCGGCCATCTCAGACGCCACCTTTAATGCCTTGTCGGTATAGCGAAGTTTGTGATGCGCCTCAAAACGAGACTTGAGTCCTTTGAGAATCTTATAGGCGTCCTCCACGGATGGCTCGAGCACATCTACTTTCTGAAAACGACGACTCAGCGCCTTGTCCTTATCGAAAATGCCCCGATACTCGGCGTAGGTCGTTGAGCCGACGCAACGCATTTTGCCTGAACCAAGCAGTGGCTTGAGAAGATTGCTCGCGTCCATCACACCACCAGAGGCCGCCCCGGCACCGATAATGGTGTGAATCTCATCAATGAAAAGAATGGCGTGATCATTTTCAGCTAAATTGGCCAGCAGCCCCTTCAACCGTTTTTCAAAGTCACCGCGATACTTAGTACCCGCCAGCAGCGCGCCTAAATCGAGAGAATAAACGACCGCCTCTTCCAGCGTTTCCGGCACCTCGCCGTCGACAATCATTTTCGCCAGCCCCTCGGCAATCGCCGTTTTACCGACGCCTGATTCTCCGACTAGCAGCGGATTGTTCTTGCGCCTTCGGGCCAGTATTTGAGCCACACGCTCCACTTCGCGTAGCCGTCCAATTAAGGGATCAATATTGCCTGCCTCGGCTTCGACGTTTAGGTTCGTTGCATACGCATCGAGCGGGCGCTTTTCCGCCGCCTCTTCGGCGCCTTCTGCTTCGCCTGTGACGTCCTCCTGGTCGCCCAGCTCTTCGCCGTCTTTACCGACGCCATGAGTGATGAAATTCACAATGTCGAGCCGCGAGACATTTTGCGTTTTTAAGAAATACACCGCTTGTGATTCTTGTTCAGAAAAAATGGCGACCAGCAGATTAGCGCCGGTGACTTCCTGTTTACCCGAGCTTTGCACGTGAAACACGGCACGTTGCAGTACACGCTGAAAACCCAAAGTGGGCTGCGTGTCACGACCGTCATCGCTGTCGGTTAGCAGCGGCGTGGTTGAGTCAATAAACTCTACCAATTCACCTCGTAACTCATCCATATTGACCTGACACGCGTTCAACACGGCTGTCGCCGCAGCATCATCCAGTAATGCGAGCAATAAATGCTCTACCGTGATGAACTCGTGGCGGCGCGCTCGAGCCATTCTGAACGTTTCATTGAGCGTATTTTCAAGTTCTTTACTGAGCATTTAGTTGTCCTCATCATCGGCAGAGGGTTCTACTTCACACAATAACGGGTGACCGTTATCGCGAGCAGATTGGTTGACTTGGGAGGCTTTGGTTTCCGCTATGTCTTGGGGGTAAATACCGCAGACACCTTTACCCTGAGTGTGGACCGCCAGCATCACCTGAGTCGCTTGCTCGCGGTTCATCGTAAAAAATGTCTCTAACACTTCGACAACGAACTCCATAGGCGTGTAGTCGTCATTGAGTAAGATAACGCGGTACAGAGAGGGACGCTTGAGCTTTGGTTTCGCGGGCGCAACCGCCAATCCGCCATCGTCATCAAAGTCGCTGTCATCGGGCTTCGCCGCGCTGACAACCCGCTTTACTGCCGACATCTCTTTCCACCTCCTACTCGTCATGTCCTCAGTATAATCCACCCTCTGGCAAATAAAGCGGTTTCACGACAGATACGCCCTATTTTATTGTTCGCCACATTCTGGACAACACAACAGGCAAAAAAAAGCCCGCTCGAAGCGGGCTCACGATCGGTTAAACCTTCACATATGGGCGATAACGCTGTCTCCAAATGCAGAGCATGACACCAATGTGGCGCCTTCCATCAGGCGCTCAAAATCGTAGGTGACGGTTTTGGCTTGAATCGCTCCATTCATGCCGTCGATGATCAAATCCGCCGCGTCGTTCCAGCCTAAGTGTCGTAGCATCATTTCAGCCGACAAAATGAGCGAACCTGGATTCACTTTATCTTGTCCAGCATATTTGGGTGCGGTGCCGTGTGTTGCCTCAAACAGCGCTACGGTA
The DNA here is from genome assembly GCA_018666055.1 of Halieaceae bacterium. Taxonomy (GTDB): domain Bacteria; phylum Pseudomonadota; class Gammaproteobacteria; order Pseudomonadales; family Halieaceae; genus Luminiphilus. The sequence continues at coordinate 11,133 of JABJAS010000042.1, forward strand.
TCCGAAAGGTTCGCACCCGGTGCGATACCGATTCCGCCTACTTGGGCTGCGAGCGCATCGGATAGATAGTCACCGTTTAAGTTGAGCGTGGCAACCACACTGTAATCACGTGGGCGGGTCAGCACTTGCTGCAACATCGCATCGGCAATCACATCTTTGATCACGATATCGTTACCGGTCCGCGGGTTCTTGATGCTCACCCATGGGCCGCCATCAAGTAATTCGCCATCGAACTCCTTCTGCGCTAATTCGTAACCCCAATCGCGGAAAGCGCCCTCTGTGAATTTCATGATATTACCCTTGTGCACCAGCGTGACCGAGGGAAGGTCTTGCTCAATGGCATACTGAATTGCCTTGCGAACCAGCCGCTGGGTGCCCTCCTCTGAAACGGGCTTGATACCAATACCCACATTTTCGGGGAAGCGGATTTTCGTGGCACCCATCTCGCCGATAATAAAATCGACGACCTTTTGCGCCTCAGGCGTGCCCGCCTGATATTCGATGCCTGCGTAGATATCCTCAGAGTTCTCTCTAAAGATCACCATATTGCAATCTCCAGGCTTCTTGACCGGAGACGGCACGCCTTCGAACCAACGGACTGGCCGCAAGCAGGTGTAGAGATCGAGTTCTTGCCGCAGCGCCACATTCAGCGAGCGGAACCCGCCTCCGACAGGAGTCGTTAGCGGCCCCTTAATGGCGACGCTATAGGTTTTAATCGCATTTAGCGTCTCTTCTGGAAACCAATCGCCGTCATACAGCTCAGCCGCCTTCTCACCGGTATAAATCTCCATCCAGGAAATCTTCTTGGCCCCGTCGTAAGCCTTTGCGACGGCCGCATCCACGACTGAAATCATCACGGGAGAGATGTCCACGCCAATGCCATCTCCCTCGATGTACGGAATGATGGGATTATTGGGAACATCGATGCTGTTGTCGTCATTGACGACGATCATCTCGCCGATGTCGGGTACCTTGATGTGTTGATAGGCCATGCTGAAACTCCCCCAAGAATAAAAAAACGGCTTCCCTCGCAAGCGATGGGACCACGTCGGTGCTTCCTGCAACAATGCAGAGCGGACCATACGCGGGCTAGGGGACCATTTTAACACCAAATGAGGCAGACTAGGCGCATGGCGTCTCTTATTGTGTTTAATAAACCCTTTCAAGTCCTCAGCCAATTCACGGATCGCGATCGACCCCAAGCCCCACGAAGCACGCTGGCTGATTTCCTCGATGCCCCACGGTTTCGCCCGGCGGGCAGGTTGGATTACGACTCCGAAGGCCTGCTCCTACTCACAGCGGATGGTCACTGGCAGCAGCAGATCGCGCACCCGCAGTATCGCCACTGGAAAACCTATTGGGTTCAGGTCGAAGGCAACATTGATCAGATAGCCTGCGATGCACTGGCCGAGGGCGTGCGGTTACGTGACGGGATCACACAGCCTGCGCGCGCCCAGTTAATCTCAGAGCCAAAAGTGTGGCCACGCCATCCACCGATCCGCGAGCGCAAGACCGTGAGTGACTCCTGGCTCCAAATAGCGATCACCGAAGGGCGCAATCGCCAAGTGCGCCGGATGACCGCGGCCGTCGGTTTTCCCACGCTGCGACTGATTCGCACCGCTATTGGACCCTGGCAGATCGATGGATTAAAGCCCGGAGAGCACCGCTTTGCGTCGACTGATGATTTCAAGCGTTGACCCAGCGCACGGCTGCCATCATCCTTCGACCCCATTGCTACTAGTCAGGAACGCCCAAAATCGTGAACAGCCCCCCTCACACCGCTCAACAAACCGTCATAGTCGGGATGTCAGGCGGCGTCGACTCTTCGGTCGCGGCATTGCTACTGCTCGAGGCAGGCTATCGCGTTGAAGGATTGTTCATGAAAAATTGGGAGGAAGATGACGGCACCGATTACTGCACCGCGAAGGCGGATTTAGCAGATGCACAAGCCGTAGCAAAGACACTGGATATCCCGCTGCACAGCGCTAATTTCGCCGCTGAGTATTGGGACAGTGTTTTTGCCCATTTTCTCAAGGAGTATCAGGCCGGCCGCACGCCGAATCCCGACATCTTGTGTAACCGAGAAATTAAATTCCGCGCTTTTCTCGACTACGCGACTCACTTGGGCGCGGACCTGATCGCAACGGGGCATTATGTGCGATCGCGTACGCATTTAGGCAAAACGCAGTTGTTGAAAGGCACTGATAGCAATAAGGACCAGAGCTACTTCCTCCATCAAGTGGATCATCGAGCGCTTGAGCGAACGCTCTTTCCGGTTGGCGAGGTCACAAAAGACGTCGTGCGAGCCAAGGCCGAGTCAGCGGGCTTCACTAATGCGCGTAAAAAAGACAGCACGGGAATCTGTTTTATCGGAGAGCGGCGTTTTGCCGATTTTCTCGGTCAGTACCTACCGGCACAGCCCGGGCCAATTTGCGCCAGCGATGGGGAGCTGCTCGGCGAGCATCAGGGCTTGATGTATCACACCATCGGTCAACGTCAGGGCCTCGGTATTGGCGGACTATCCGCCCATCCCGAGGCACCTTGGTACGTAGTGGAAAAGCAGCTTGCGACGAACACTTTGGTCGTGGCGCAGGGTAACCAGCACCCCGCTTTGTTTCGTGACAAATTGGTCGCTGCTGAAGTGATATGGATCGCCGGGGAGGCCCCGGCGATGCCGCTCACTTGCCACGCGAAAATTCGCTATCGGCAACCCGATCAAGCCTGCGTCATCAGTCAGCAAGATAAGCGACTCATCGTGACTTTTGAGGCACCCCAGCGCGCGGTCACGCCAGGCCAGTCAGTCGTTTTTTACGAGAGCGAGGCCTGCCTCGGCGGTGGCGTCATTGAGGCAGCACTGTGACTGAGCGGACCGTGATCGAGCAACGCACCCTCGCGCTAGCCGGTGTCGCTCAGGCAGCACGCATCGTCGATCTAGCGGCCAAAACTGGCAGCTGGCCAGCGCCGTTCGTCGAGACCTCTATTCACTCACTATTTTGTTTCGAGCCGGAGGCCGTTGACTCGGTTTTTGGCACGCCACAGGGCATCCGTCTCGGCTTAGAGCAATTATCGGCCTGCTTGAGCTTATCTCAGGACGAAACTGCCGCACAGACACTCCGCTACACGCTGGCCATGCTGCAGCTCGAGAAGCGGTTTGCTAAGCGGGATGACCTGTTGAGCATTGTTCACACCCGGCTCAAACATGCCGCCTACAGCGCTGATAATTTTTCAAATAATATCAATACTATAAACTCTAATATTGCTGCAATTTATCAGGATACGCTCAGTACGCTACCTTACCGAATCAAAGTCACCGGTAGTGCACAACACCTCAACAGCCCCCACGTGGCAGATCTGGTTCGCGCACTGTTGCTTTGCGGCGTGCGCGCCGCTTTCCTGTGGCGCCAGCTTGGCGGATCACGGCTCAGGCTCATGCTGAGCCGTGGTGAGATCAGAGACACCGCCGCCCGCCTCGCTCGGGATGTCAGCGCCCTCCATTAAGGGAAGCCATTAAGGGAAGCCATTA
>JABJAS010000004.1 GCA_018666055.1 Halieaceae bacterium
ACGGTTGGCGATATCTTGCAGCGACGTGTTAACGTACCCCTCGTCCTCAATGCAATCGTGCAAGGACTTAAAGATTTTTCGTCTGCGAAGTTCGCCGGGGCCCGCTGGCTTTGCTGGAGTCTTTTTTTTCTTTGCCAACATTGCTCTATACCACGAACGGCTCTGAATCTGCGCTCATGTTACCCAATGGTCAATCCAGTTGGAACCGTTGCGAGTCTGGTTCAGCGGGCTGATGCCCCCTATTGCGCACCGACACCTCGTTTCCATCGCGCTGAGTGGGCCGGTATCAAAGTCCCAGCGAACGGCCAATGATTTCCTTCATGATCTCCGTAGTGCCCCCGTAGATTGTTTGTACACGCCCATCACGCCACGCCCTAGAAATGCTGTAATCGTCCATATACCCATATCCCCCATGCAGCTGCAGGCATCGATCATTCACCTTATTTTGCAACTCCGTGGTCCACCACTTTGCCATTGCAGCCTCTTCGGGCGTCAGCTCGCCTCTATTTAGCGCGACGACGCTGCGATCGACAAACTCCTGGCCGATAGTAATTTCCGTCTTCATCTCCGCCAATACAAAGCGACTATTTTGAAACGACCCGATGGGCTTTCCAAAAGCCTCTCTCTGCTTCACGTATTCCAAGGTCAGCTCAAAACTATAGTTCGCCGCGGCGATCGCGGACATAGCAATGTTTAATCTTTCTTGCGGCAGATTAGACATCATGTGATAAAAACCTTGGTTTTCAGCACCCAGCCGATTCGACACCGGCACGCGACAGTCCGCGAAGGACAACTCAGCGGTATCTTGGGAGTGCCGCCCTATCTTCTTGAGATTACTACTGCGAGAAAATCCGGGCATACCCGCCTCAACGACCATCAGCGTAATACCCTTATGCCGATCAGCGTCCGTGCGGGCGGCCAAGATCAACACGTCAGCATTGATGCCATTTGAGATAAAAGTCTTCGCTCCATTCACGACATAGTGATCTCCGTCCAACGTCGCGGTTGTCGCCAACTGTCCAAGGTCTGAGCCAACGCCCGGCTCTGTCATGGCAATGGCGGAGATTAACTCACCAGAGCATAAGCCGGGCAGCCACCTTCGCTTTTGCTCATCGTTACACAACTCTATGAAATAGGGAATGATGATGTCGTTGTGCATGCAGATACCCGAGCCCGCACTGCCAACACCCGCCAGTTCAAATTCTTCCATCATAATTTGGTTAAACCGAAAATCGTCTACGTCCACGCCACCATATTCTGCGGCGACTTGGATGCCCAGAAATCCAGCACTACCGGCTGCCGTAAACATGGAACGATCGCAAATGCCATTGGCCTCCCATTGCTCGTTGTGAGGCGTCACTTCAGACCGCACAAACTTTCGGAAAGCATCTCGAAAAAGCACGTGATCGTGCTCAAAGTGGTTACGATCCATAACTATCACCGTCTGGTTCTAGGCAAACATGAATGCCAAGCACAACGTCACTGCATCACATTTGGGCTTTTCTCGGTTGATTCACCTCCGAGACGCGTGATGTTACTGGCTTTTATTTACAGCAGCAATAAATTGAGTGGATTTCAAAATAAAATTGAATGGCACTCAATTTATATTTTCCAATACTGACCCGTTACGGTATGCTGGATTGGCCCCCGAGACGGGCGCTCAGACCCAACACCGCAGCTGGAGGATAAGACCATGTCGAAATACGAATCGCTTTATGAACCGAGCAGACACCCAGCGCGAAGCTTCGAAGACATTTTAGCCTCCGACGCGGTCCCCTCACCTGATTTTTATCGCGAGGGCGCCAACCCGCCTGCCGCACTGGAGTCCTATGCGACCTCGCGTTACCACGACCCAGCTTTTTTTCAAAAAGAGGTTGATTATTTGTGGCCCAAAGTATGGATATGGGCCTGCAGAGAGGAAGAGATACCGAACGTGGGGGATCACGTGGTTTTTGATCTTGCCGGCTACTCCCTACTGATCGTGCGCTCCTCAGAGACGGAGATCAAAGCGCTACATAACTCCTGCCTACAC
>JABJAS010000329.1 GCA_018666055.1 Halieaceae bacterium
AAACTGTGCAGTGAGCGAGGTATTCCGGTGTTTAATACGCCCGGCGCCAACGCTAACGCGGTAAAAGAGCTGGTGGCCGCTGCAATGCTACTTGCCTCGCGGGATATTGTCGGCGGCATTGCATTTGCGCGAGATCAAGATGGTTCCTTAGCACCGGCTGATTTTTCAGCGCTGATGGAGCGTGAGAAAAAGCGATTTGCCGGTGCCGAGTTGGCAGGGAAAACTTTAGGTGTCATAGGGCTTGGCGCAATCGGTAGCCTGGTGGCGCGACTCGGCCTGGATTTTGGCATGGACGTAGTCGGCTTCGATCCCGCTTTATCGGTCGAGGCGGCATGGCGATTGCCGAGTGAAGTGCGGCGAATGAAAGATGTGCAAACGTTACTGGCCCGCAGTGATTTTATCAGCCTGCACTTACCGGTATTAGATAGCACCAGAGGGCTGATCAACGCCGACATGCTAAAGCACTTTCGACCGGGTAGTTGTTTGGTCAATTTTGCGCGAGAAGAAATAGTGGTGACAGAGGATCTGGTGGAGGCATTGAATAGCGGCACTTTGAGCCGCTACGTGGCTGACTTCCCTAACCCTCTGCTACTCGGGCGCGACGACACAATCTTAATGCCACATATCGGAGCCAGTACGGCAGAGGCAGAGGAGAATTGCGCTGTGATGGCGGCAGATCAACTCAAAGGGTTCCTCGAGCATGGCAATATTCGTAATTCCGTGAACTTCCCGACCATTGAGCTCGAAAGAACCACTGACTTTAGGATCACCCTTTCTAACCAGAACGAGCCCGGAATGCTCAGTCATATCCTCACATTAATTGGTGAAGATGGGCTGAATGTGGCAGATTTGCTCAACAAGAGCGTCGGCGACATCGCCTACAACATCATTGACCTTGATGGCGTTCCCAAAGACACACTGCTGGCGCAAATCCGTGGCCTCGATGGGGTGCTGAATCTTCGTGTCATTGGGGGGTGAGCCATTAGAGGTAGGTATTATGTGCTGTCGAGCTCTGCCATAGCTTCATTGGCTTTTTGAAGTCGCTTGGCGCAAATATTGCCGCCAGTACTCAAGCGTTCCAACACGCTTCTTAGTAAGAGCGATATGCCCCCGGTCACGACAGCCAAGCTCCCCCCGACAACCGTGTTGGCAGGATTCAGAGAAATTCTCGGCGCACTCAATGTGCCGGTCACTTCAACGAACGGATTAACTAAGCTAGACAGATTGATGCCGAGTCCTTTCTGAGGAATCGTCTTGAAGCTCGCCTTCACTTTTTCTGTATCAAAACTGACATGGGTATCGGCCAGTATTTTGACCTTGGGTGTGTCGACGACGATGGAGGGCTTACCGAAGGCTTGGCCGTTTTCGATGGTGTTAAACACAGCGGCACAGTCGATAGCGGTCATGGCTTGCTGCTCTTTAAACGGGTTCAAGGCATTGCTGAGCTCTTGCAAAAAAGTGTTGCTCAGTCGATCAAAACCCGTGTTGAGAATATAACCCGACCCCATGGCGAGATTGAGGTAACCATTGAGACTGCTGGCCACAGCTTGGGTGGTTGCCCCTGATCCGGTCAATCGCAGTTTTACGTCGTACGCGGGTAATGCATCGGCTTCTTCTTCAGGTGCTTTTGGCATGCCATAAATCAGGCTTTCGCCATTTAGCGCGAGATAGAGCTGGGGTATGTTGTCTTGATTCAGTAGTGACCCGGAAAGCGCTACCGAGCCATTCACGCCATCATCGAAAGACAGCTCGTCGACGCGCAGGCCGTCTCTCTGCAACGAGAAAATTGACTGTAAATCCTCGAGGGGCCGCACCAACCCTGTCAGGTTGTCGATATTGAGTGAGATGCCAGCTTCAAATCCTTTCCACACATCAAATGAGATGGGGTAATCAGGAATCAATTGGGCGATGGGAGGTGCGGCAGAGGCCGGTGCTGTCTCAGTTGCGGTGCCCGCTTTTTCTGGCAATAAGGTTGGCATCCACGGTGCGAGGTTGATGAGCTGGCTCTGCCCGGCCAAAGTGAGTGTTGGAAATGAGGGATTAGCCGCGCGACCCGTGACCGATAAATCACTGTTCCCTGACAGCATCTCGAGTTGCTCAATGAGCAGAACACCTGCTTTAGAGTCCAAGGCAGCTGAGAGTTGCAGGTCCTGATCGGGGAGCGGCCTAGCCACCCAGGAGGAAAAGGGGGACAGGTTCGCGATCTTTACCTCTGCATTCAAATGGCTATCGATGAATTCGTCACCATCTCGTTCTAGTAAGCCATTTCCTGAGATGACGGCCTGAATAGAATCGAGCTGCAGTGTTTCTAGATGCCACGCATCGGGAGTGACGGTGCCCGTTGAGCGCAATGAAATGGGTATGGCGGCCTGATTCTGCAGTTGCAGTGTTTCAGGCAGGTAGAGGGCTAAATTGGGTGCCTGTCCATCAAGATCAAATTGGATCAGCTTTGAGTGCTGGTTTAATAATAAATTACCGGTTACGGACGCGGTGCCGAACTGGAGTTGCCCTGCTGATATGGCAAGCTGGCCCTCTCGCCAACCGACACGACCAGAGAAAGCGACCGGCTGCTCTAAATAAGCGGGCAACGTGAATTGAGTCAGTAGCGGTTGTAGCTGAGGAAAGGTCAGGTCCCAGTCACCGGTTAGAACGGGTTTGATGTCGGTCAATGACAACAGGCCGGAGAAGCGTCCCTCACCCTCTGCGAGTTGTAATTCACCCTCTTCGATAGAGAACTGTTGCGAGGCTCGATAGGTAACCATAGCGCGAGCAAGAACGGGGAGCGGGGGGACCGCGTCTGCGTTGCGTACAAAGGGGTCTACGCTCGATTGAAGACTGTTGGACTCGAGGGACACTCCAATACGCGTGGCATATCGCTGGGAAAACCAGCCCAGTAGTCCGTTTGCCACGAGCTCATTCTGACCTACGCTAATACGGAGCTCGCTCACACGAGCCAGCTCGGGGGACTCGATTGAGAGATTGCCCTCAAAAGTTGCCGC
>JABJAS010000330.1 GCA_018666055.1 Halieaceae bacterium
CTCAAAAGCTGCCACAATCTCGGCGTCTTCCGCTTCACCTTCGTCAATGCTTATCCGCTCGTTAAAACGCAGTAAATGAGGCGAAGCGTAAGTACCGACAACTTGGCCCATTGCTTTCAACCCTGCGGTCAGCAATGCGACGACACTCCCCTTGCCATTTGTCCCCGCAACCGTGACCGTTTTCGGGGCGCCACGAAGGACGCCCAGCGCTTCAGCAACCGTCAAAACACGGTCAAGGCCAAGATCGATTTCCGTAGGGTGTTGTGACTCTAGGCGTTCGAGCCATCCGCTCAATGTGAGGTGAGGCACCGGTACTTTATGCACTGCCCCCGCGCTCGATTAATTCGCCCTCCAATACTGGCGCCACGCCTCCGGGCGCCACGTAATTGGTCAGCTTTGCCAACACTCGCGACAACGTGTCTCGCATTTCATTACGATGCACAATCATATCGATGGCGCCGTGCTCCAGCAGGAACTCGCTGCGCTGGAACCCCTTGGGTAACTTTTGTCGGATCGTCTGCTCGATAATATTCGGGCCGGCAAAACCTGCCCGTGCATCGGGCTCAGCAATATTGATATCACCTAGCAGTGCCAATGAAGCCGAAACACCGCCATAAATGGGATCGGTTAACACCGAGATATAAGGCGTACCGTGTGTCTTCAAGCGCTCAATGACGGCGGATGTTTTTGCCATCTGCATCAGCGAAATGAGTGCCTCCTGCATGCGCGCGCCACCGGATGCCGAAAAACAGATCAGCGGGATATTCGCCTCCAGCGCCACTGTCGCGGCGCGGGTGAATTTTTCCCCCACCGCGTAACCCATAGAACCGCCATGAAAATCAAACTCGAACGCCACCGCGACCAAGTTGACGCCATGAATACTGCCGCGCATTGCAATCAGTGCATCCTTCTCACCAGTGCTCCGCTGAGCGGCAGACAAGCGGTCCCGATACTTGCGTTTGTCTTTAAATTTCAGATGATCGACCGGTTCAAGATCCGAGAACAGCTCAGTCGGGTCTCGATCCAAACACAGCTCAAGTCGCCTGCGTGCGCCAATGCGCATGTGATGATCGCACTTGGGGCAGACCTCAGCGTTGCGCTCGAGATCCGCCTTATAGAGCACGGCTTCGCATTTAACGCACTTCTTCCACAACCCCTCGGGAACGCTGGTCCGTGAGGGACTCTCGTCTTTTTTAACGCCGGAGGGTAGGATCTTGTCAATCCAACTCATGGGGTTCTCCACCACATTCTCGCGGTCAGTATACGAGTGAGAGGCGTTTCTAGGAAGGTGAAGAGTCCATACCCTCTCGAATACTTTTCAGAAGCGCCGCGGCGGCAGCATGCAGCTGACCTTCCGATGCCGCCGGCTGTTGCTTTCCGACGCTCACCATCGCATCAATCAAAGCGCTACCGACCACTACCGCGTCGGCCACAGTGGCCACGGCGCGCGCACTATCGGCATCCTTGATGCCGAATCCGACGGCGACGGGAAGCGTCGTCTTGCTCCGGATAAGCGCCACATTTCGCGCTACTTCCGCCGCATCAAGTTGCCCTGAGCCGGTGACGCCCTTTACCGCGACGCAATAAATGAACCCACGGGCGCGCTCCACGATTGTCTGGATGCGCGACGCCGGCGTCGTCGGTGAGATGAGAAATATATTATCCATAGCGACCGCCTTTAAAGCTGCGTCTATTGCGTCGACTTCCTCTGGCGGCAGGTCAACCGTGATGAGACCATCAACACCCGCCTCCGCACCGGCGGTCGCAAACGCCTCATAACCAAAACGCTCAATCGGGTTCGCATATCCCATCATGATAATGGGCGTGTGTTGATCCGCTTGTCGAAACCCGGCAACAATCTCTAATACGCCCTGCAATGACATGCCATTCGCCAATGCGCGTTCGTGTCCCTTTTGTATCACCGCCCCTTCAGCCATAGGGTCAGAAAACGGGACACCCACCTCGAGCACATCGGCCCCAGACGCGACTAACTGGTGAAGCAGGTCAACGGTACCGCTCGGGCTGGGATCACCGGCGACGACGTAGGACACTAATCCTTGACGACCTTCGCTGCGCAAACGCGCAAAAGTTGAATTTAAACGACTCATTTCGAGCTACACCTCAATACCTTCAATCGCCGCCACAGTCAGTATGTCTTTGTCTCCGCGGCCGGATAAATTCACAATAATGTGCTCGTCCGGCGACATGTCAGCCGCCAGTCGCTCTGCATAGGCCATCGCATGCGCTGTCTCCAGCGCCGGCATAATGCCCTCCACTCGGGTCAAACGATGAAAGGCAGCAAGCGCCTCGTCATCATTAGCCGCCACGTAATTCACGCGTCCGATGTCCTTTAACCAGGCATGCTCAGGCCCTACCCCGGGATAGTCCAACCCCGCTGACACGGAATGTGTATCCAGAATCTGCCCATCGTCGTCCTGCATGAGATAGGTACGATTGCCATGCAACACCCCCGGGGAGCCCATCGACAGCGGTGCGGCGTGAGCACCGGTTTCGAGGCCTTTACCGCCAGCCTCGACGCCATACATCGCGACTTCAGCGTCCTGCAAAAATGGATGAAACAAACCAATAGCGTTAGATCCGCCACCCACACAAGCGACCAAGCCTGCGGGTAACTTGCCCGTTTGTGCCAGTGACTGCACTCGCGCCTCTCTCCCAATCACACTTTGAAAATCTCTAACCAGCATTGGGTAAGGGTGTGGGCCCGCGACCGTGCCAATAATATAAAAAGTATCGTCAACGTTGGTTACCCAATCCCTTAACGCTTCGTTCATCGCATCTTTGAGCGTCCGAGAGCCGGAGGTAACGGGAACCACTTCGGCACCCAACAACTTCATGCGGTAGACGTTGAGCGACTGACGGCGGATATCCTCTTCGCCCATGAAAACATGGCACTCCAGACCCAGCCGTGCCGCTACCGTTGCCGTCGCCACCCCATGCTGACCCGCACCGGTTTCTGCAATGACACGACGCTTCCCCATCTGTTTAGCCAGCAGCGCCTGCCCAATGGTGTTGTTCACCTTGTGCGCGCCCGTGTGATTGAGATCTTCGCGTTTGAGATAAATGCGGCCACCCCCAATCGCATCGGACAATCTGGACGCCTCGTATAGAGGAGAGGGTCGACCCACGTAATGAGCCAAGTCCGCATCAAACTCTCGCTGAAACGCCGCATCGTCCTTTAAGCGAGCGTAAAGCGCCTCTAGATCTGACAATGCGGTCATTAATGTCTCAGCAACAAACTTGCCACCGAAGCGCCCGAAGCGGCCGTGTGCGTCGGGAACCGACGCGAAAAGTTCTGGCGTTATCTCTATCGTCATGACTTGATATCCTGCGCAGCTGCATGAGCTGCTTCTATAAATGCTTTCATTTTTGCCGCGTCCTTTATCCCCACTTCTTTTTCGACACCGCTACTCACATCGACTGCGGCAGGCTGCACTTGAGTGATCGCAGCCGCAACATTCGTGCTTGAGAGGCCGCCCGCTAGTATCACGCGCTCGTTCAAGCCGGCCTCAACCCAACCCCAGTCGAAACACTGACCGCTGCCGCCAAATTGTCCTGCATGGACGCTGTCCAGCAATAACGCAGCCGCACTGGAATAAGCGAGATGCGCTTCAGTCAGATTGACGTCACCCGACATCGGTATCGCCTTAATATAAGGCCGATTAAATTGCCGGCAAAACGCTTCACTCTCCCCGCCATGAAACTGCAGGGTGTGTAACGGCACGCGGTCCAGTACTGATTGGACCTCCTCGGCCGACTGATTAACAAACAACCCCACCATCATACCCAAGCCGGATACGCCTCGACTGATGTCAGCCGCTACGTCGAGGGACACCGCGCGTCGGCTACCGGGATAGAAGACACAGCCGATCGCGTCCGCCCCCATTGCCAAGGCGCACTCCGCATCATCACGACGGGTAATACCGCATATTTTAATGCGCACAAGCCGAGCCCCACCAAAATAAAGTGATAGTTTAACAGAGTCCAGCCCACCCTAACGCGTCGCGCGACCCTAGAGCGTGCCCTCCAGCAGAGTCGGCCCCTCCGGAATGCTGGGCAAATCAAACGTGTCCGGGTAGCACACTTGCACCAAGTACAACCCCTCCGCGGGAGCGGTATCGCCAGCGGCTGATCGATCTAGACCAATGAGCACTGATCGAAAGTCATCAACTGACTGGGCACCAATACCCACCGCAATGAGCGAACCTGCGATATTTCTCACCATATGATAGAGAAAGGCATTAGCAGTCACGTCAATGACAACGCGTTGCTGGCGGGCCTCAACGGAGCAGTTGGTGATACATCTCATCGGCGTACTCGCCTGACAATGAGCCGCTCTAAAGGCGCTAAAATCTTGCTCTCCCAACAGACACTGCGCCGCCTCATTCATGGCGGCTACGTCAAGCTTCCTGCGCTCCCAAGCCACTAGACCATCTAGCAACGCGGGGCGCTGGTCCGAATTGAGGATGATGTAACGATAGCGGCGAGCCGTGGCGCTAAATCGAGCGTGAAATTCAGTGGCAACTGGCACTGCCCAGTGAACCCTGATATCAGCGGGTAGGTGGCGATTTGTCCCCATGAC
>JABJAS010000331.1 GCA_018666055.1 Halieaceae bacterium
CAACCGCGCGGTGCGCTCTTACCGCACCTTTTCACCCTTACCTGCAAGCAGGCGGTTTCCTTTCTGTTGCACTTTCCGTAGGCTCGCGCCCCCCAGGCGTTACCTGGCGTCCTGACCCGTTGGAGCCCGGACTTTCCTCTGTCGTTACGACAGCGATCGTCTGACCCACTCAACACGAAGATTACCGATTAGCGCTGAGGCTCGCAACCTAAGACTGCGGCATGTCACTTTTTATCCAATATAGCCTGGTAGAGCACCCGCACGGGCAACCCCGTCACGTCGGCTACTACGGCGGCTGCGCGCCGCGGCGGAAGCTCCTTCACCAAACGATCTAGCAATGCCTCTACCTCAGCATTCAGCTGGACGGCCTCGCTGTCGCAACCCCGAATCACTAGCACCATTTCGCCACGCTGCTGATTGGCATCATTACGCACAAACGCTTGCAACTGTGACAGCGAGCCACGGTAGATCGTCTCGTGGGCCTTTGTCAGTTCCCGGCACAGTGCCGCGTCCCGATCCCCCAGCTCAACAATGAGCGCATCAAGGGTACTCAGCACTCGACGCGGCGCCTCAAATAACACCAACGTTGCTTCCAGGCGCTTCAAGGCTTTTATTCGCGTCCCGCGTTGCCCAGCCTTTACCGGAAGAAAGCCCTCAAAATAGAACCGATCAGTCGGTAATCCAGATGCGCTGAGCGCTGCCGTCATGGCACTGGCGCCCGGTATGGGGATCACTTGGAATCCGTGTTGCTGGCAAGCCTCCACCAGCTTGTAACCCGGATCAGAGATGAGGGGAGTCCCCGCATCGGATACCAATGCCACCGATTTGCCTTCCTGAAGATGACGCAGCAGCCGTTCCGTATGTGCGGCGGGACTGTGATCGTGGTAACTCACCATTGGGGTATCAATCCCGAAATGCCGCATGAGTTTAGCTGAGTGACGGGTATCCTCGGCGGCGATGCAATGAGCCGCCTCTAAGACCTCCAACGCGCGCAAAGTGATGTCGCTCAAATGACCAATGGGTGTGGCAACAATATAAAGGCAGGCTGGCACTGGGTAAGGCTCCTTATCGGGCCACCGGCGCCCGCTTAAGGCTATACTGCCCCGATGAGCGCTATAGGTCACCCTCAACCCCTCAGTTTCGCTTGCAGAGTCGCCGGTCGGCCACGGCTCCTGCAGCTCATTTTTACGGCGTTACTGCTGACTCTCGTTACTGCCTGTTCTACGCCGACGCGCAACACAACGCCGTTACCTGTGCAAACCGACGGCGACGAACGCGTGCCAGAGCCGGTAGAAGGAGAGCAACTGAGACTCGACACCATTGCACGCCTGTCGACCCTCGCTAAAACAGAATCCCTGCTCGTCGCCCAGTATGAGCGCGATCAGCTGTCAGTCACTGATGCCGGCGCCTCAACACTCATTGCGGTCGATAGCCGACTGGCCTGGTTATCGGGCGATGTCCTACTAGCCAATCAATTACTGCAAAAACTAAAAAATGGGAATACCGCAGCGATTGATTTTGCGCTCGAAGAACAAATAGCGCAGGCAGCGCTATCGGGACAATGGCTTCGCTCGGCCTCTCTGCTCTTTAAAAAAGCTCAGGCACCAGAGGAACAAAAAAACGCTTCTGTAGACAGTGATCGATTATTCGGCTACCTCATCCGAGTCACCACTAGCGCACTGTCGGCCGAGCTCAAGAAGCCTTTGGTACCCGACTGGCGAGCGTGGCTGGAAATGCAACTGGCTTACCGGCAGGGGCCAGAGGCGTTGCGAGTCTGGCAAAGCACTGCTAAAAACCGACCGCAAACCCCAGCGGCTCCCAGCCACCTCTTAGCCTGGTTAGACGCGTCGCCGATAGACCGGATTGCACTCATACTGCCACTTGATGGCTCATTGAGAGCAGCCGGCGAGGCCGTTGCGACCGGCGCCATCAGTCAGCTGTACCAATCCTATCCGGATCCTGCCATCAGGCCGCAACTCACCGTGCTGAATCTAGCGCACTACGCTAGCCCGCGTGCCGCCTATTATGCGGCCGTCGATAGCGGTGCCGATATGGTGTTGGGGCCACTGACCAAGTCAGATGTCGCGTCATTGCAGCACATCGATGCACTGCCCATCCCCGTCATTGCCCTCAACCAACCGGAACCGCAAATCCATCAAGCCATTGCCAAAGCCAGCTGGACTACTTTTAGCCTCGCTCCCGAAGACGAGGCAAGTCAGATTGCCGACGAGGCCTTCGGTGACCAATGCCGAAATGCGATCGTTATGGCGTCCCCTAACGACCGTGGACTGCGCCTACTAACAGCGTTTGAGGCACAGTGGGCACATCACGGAGGGACAATACGTGGCAAATTAATCGTCGAGCAACAAGCCGCGGCTAACAAAGCCATGGGGGCATTACTGGGCTCGGGCTCAAGTGATCAACGCATTCAATCTATCGAGCAGGCATTTGATATTCCGGTTGATGCGAGAGGTCGCGGCAGGAGTGATTTTGAATGTATCTTTATGCTCGCCCCGGATCCCGTCACGGCTCGGTCCTGGCGGCCCTTGCTGGTCTTTCATATGACAGGGGAAGTGCCCGTGTACGCGACCTCTGCTATTAATGATGGCGTTATCAACACGCGAAACCGTGATCTCAATGGCGTGGTCTTTTTAGAAACCCCAGCAATGCTGCCGCCCAGCCCGGCCGGTCGACTGGGAAGACTGGAGGCACTGGGTCGAGATGCGCTGGTGATGGCTCAGCACTGGCAGCAAGCACTCACCACTGAAAACTGGATTATCAAAGGCCAGACTGGACTGCTCAGACGCAGGGCCGACGGATCGATCGCAAGGGCCCTCGACTTGGCCACCTTTGATGGCGCAGAGGTGCGCGCTCTTGAGTAATCTAGAGGCTGACTCCCGACGCGGAAGCTCCAGTGAAAAACATCGGTCAGATTTGGGAAAGCGATGCTGAGCGGTTCTTGCTAAGACAAGGGCTCGTATTACTGACTCGAAATTTTTTGACACGAAGTGGCGAGATCGATCTCGTCATGCGCGACCACAATCTGATCGTGTTCGTCGAAGTCCGCTTCCGAAACGCATCGCGCTTTGGCGCCGCCATCCACAGCATTAATCGACGAAAGCGGGCTTGTGTGGTGCGATCTGCCAGTGTGTTCTTACAACAACATCCACAGTGGTCCAATCACCCTTGTCGCTTTGACGTAATCGCTTATGATGGCGTTGCGGCACGAGCCAATCCAATTTGGGTTCAGGCCGCATTCAACTGATTTTTTTGGTATCGACAAGCGGAAGGTCTGTGGACGTTTATCCTAGCATTGCCAGCTTTTTCCAAAGACACTTGGAAGCCTCTAGTTTGGC
>JABJAS010000332.1 GCA_018666055.1 Halieaceae bacterium
AATGCGGTCGACCTTCTTCAACTCATAACCGACAGTGTCAGTCTCCATCGGAGCCTTGACCGGCAGATCGGCTCCACCTACCCCTGACATCGGCAAAGGTGTCGATCACGACACACCCCACCCACAACCACTTCACTGGATCGAGTACGATCCACAATGAATACATCAGAGCCAACCAAGTGACCCCCTTGCCCGCTCGCTTCGCACAAGCATGAAGCAGCGAGAACCCCACAATAGTGAGGGGCAACACAACCACCGCGCTCCACACTCGCCAGTCAGCGCCCATCCACCAAAGGATCAGGGCCGCGCTGGCCATCATTAGCACCGCGCCAACCGGCAGCCGTAATGCGCGAAACTCCTCTCCAAACCCACCCGGGTTATAAAGAGAGGCCTGCCAATACCGTCCCAAAATCAAACTCAGCAGCGCAATCACCGCGTTGCCGGTCGCTAACAGTGCAGCGACCTGAGGCACCGACACCGCGTTAAATACCATTTCTGCAGCCTCACCTTGAGCCAGTTCCTGCTCGAGCTGCGCCAGCGCCTGATTGAAGGTCGCCACTAACTCCTGCAAAAACACACCATTGAACAGCGTTAAGGCAGCGCCACCAAGCAATGCCAAAGGCACACTCGCCATCACCGCCAGCGAGAGACTGACACTCTCGCGCAAAATGACCGCCAGACTAAACGTACCCAGTAATAACAGCACGCTTCCCGTATCACCGCTGATCGCAGCAATAATCATGGCGGGCAAGATTGCCCACAGTGTCAGCCAGCCGCCGGAGGCCGAACCGTTTCTTAACGTGACCAGTGCAATGGCTGCGGCACTGACCCAGCCAAATAACAAACTCCCGGACCCCAGTACGGCGACGCCCAGCGCTTGCCACCGGCCGCGCATGATAAATTCAGCGAGGCCGCGCATGGTTAATGCTTAATTGTGCGCGTCGGTGTAAGGCAGTAACGCGAGATAGCGTGCGCGTTTAACCGCTGTCGCCAGCTGTCGCTGATACTTGGCCTTAGTACCCGTAATGCGGCTCGGCACAATTTTTCCGGTCTCTGATACATACTGCGTCAAGGTGTCGAGATCCTTATAATCAATCTCTTTCACACCCTCAGCGGTAAAACGGCAGAACTTTCGTCGTCGAAAAAAACGTGACATGGCTTATTCCTCGCTTGCTGCTTCTGAGTCTGCTGCCGACTCGGCAGCCTCTTCAGAGGATGAATCGGCAGTCTCTGCTGTCGCAGCTGCTTTACGCGCGTCGTTATCGTTGCGCTCCTGGTATCGCGCTTTACGCTCTTTGTCCTCACGCTCGGCTTTCATGAGCAAGGACTCTTCTAGTACCGCTTCGTCGCGTCGGATGACCAGATTACGGATGACCGCGTCGTTGTAACGGAAGGTGGTCGTCAACTCTTCCATGGCCTCATTAGTGGCCTCGACGTTCATCATGACGTAGTGCGCCTTATGAATTTTATTGATGTGATAAGCCAACTGCCGTCGGCCCCAATCCTCTAGGCGATGAACCGTACCACCATCTTTTGTGATGACGGCGCTATATCGTTCAATCATTCCGGGGACTTGTTCAGACTGGTCCGGATGGACCATGAACACAACTTCGTAGTGTCGCACTCGCGTACTCCCTATGGTTTACAGCCACCCACGTTGTGGTGCGGCAAGGAGGAAAGGCCTTTATCGGCCCAGCCAAATTTTTGAGGAGCGGAGTCTACAAAGGACACAACCGCTTTGCAAATGCCAATTATGGGTGGTGATGCCGCGGCTCGCAGTCAGCCGCGACGCTGCCGCACCGCTTCGAACAAACAAATACCCGCCGCAACCGACACGTTGAGACTCGATACACTGCCCGCCATAGGCAAGTGAACCCTGTAATCGCACAACTCTTGGGTCAAACGCCTCATACCCGACCCCTCCGAACCCAGCACTAGCGCACAGGGCCCGGCTAAATCTTGTTCAAATAGTGTCTCGGTGGCATCGCCACTGGTACCTACAATCCAAATACCTGCCTCTTTAAGGGACTCGATTGTTCTGGCTAAATTCGTGACTCGCAACCAAGGCACCGACTCAGCGGCACCGCAAGCCACTTTGCGCACCACCGCGTTGACGTCGGCACTTCGATCTTTGGGGAAAATCACCGCGGTTACCCCCGCGGCCTCGGCGCTGCGTAAACAAGCCCCTAAATTATGGGGATCGGTAACACCATCGAGAATCAGTATGAGTGGCAGCGCGGCCTGCGCCACCAAACTCAGTAAATTTGCTTCGCTCATCCCCTCGTTACTGTCAGCGGCAGTCGAATGCAATACCGCCACCACTCCTTGGTGACGACCCTCAACCCGCTCGTCTAGGGTCTGCCGCGGGCACGGCTCGACGGCAACGCCTTGATTCTGCGCCAGTGATCGTAGGACTTGCATACGCTTGTCATTGCGATTCGACTGCACGAGGACCCGCTTCACTCGCTTCGGGTCGAGCCGGAGGAGGCTCTCCACGGCGTGATAACCAAATACCGTCTCTTCCATGGTTCAGCGCTCTTTGCGCGAACTGCTGGCCCGTTTTGACGACTTAACCGCAGCCAACTTGCCTGTCTCTTTGCGGCTCTTTGGTTTTTTCGCCGCGCCGCCGTCCTTCACCTTTGCCGGACCCGATGAGGCTTTGCCGGACTTCCCCTTGCTCGACTTGTTTTTGTTGGCTTTAGTCTTGTTAGATTTAGCGTTGTTGGCGTTAGCCTTGCTCGAAGCTGACGTGCTCGGGTTCTCACCGCTGGTTTTTCTGCGAGCCTTGCGCGCCTTCTTGGACCCTTCGCCGCTGGCCGGTGCCTTGTTATCACCCTTACCTTGCTTGCGCGACCCCGCCCCGGCAGCCCTTTTTGGGCTCGCGCCGTCGACTAGTTCGAGATCAATTTTGCGATCATCGAGATCAACGCGGGCGACCTTAACGGCGACCACGCCACCCAATTGAAAAACCTGGCGGGTTCTCTCACCCACCAAACGCTGCTTGGCTTGGTCAAAATGATAGTAATCACCCGGCAGCGCGCTCACGTGCAGTAGGCCTTCGATATACAGGTCGTGCAACTCGACAAAAGCGCCGAAGTTCGTCACGGCTGCAATCACCCCGGAGAAAGCGTCGCCAATGCGATCCTTCAAAAAT
>JABJAS010000005.1 GCA_018666055.1 Halieaceae bacterium
CAGCAGCAGTTCGCGAGCTTGTTCGGTGGCGGTCGCGGCGGCAGTAACGGCAAGGGACCTGCTAAAGGCGGGTTGTCCGGTGGATTGATCAGCGTCGTCTTTGGTGGGGCGTTATTGGTATGGGGCCTGATGGGTTTTTATCAGCTCGATGAGCAAGAACGCGCTGTCGTGCTACGTTTTGGTGAGTACCACGCTACTTTAACGCCGGGTCTACAATGGAACCCGCCATTGATCGATGAGGTGATTACGGTCAACACGACTAAGGTTCGTGCGGCAGGTTTGAGAGAAGTCATGCTCACGCAGGACGAAAATATCGTAGAAATCAGCATGTCGGTTCAATATGTGATTGCAAACCCGCAGGACTTTGTTTTGCAGGTGCGCGATCCTGAAGTCTCATTGCAGCATGCGGCTCAAAGTGCTCTGCGCCATGTGGTGGGGGGGACGACCATGGATTTGGCGCTCACCGAGGGTCGTGCTGCGATCGGACTGGATGTGCGCGATCGACTGCAGCAGTATCTCAACGACTACACAACAGGCATACAAGTGTCGAAGATCAACATTGACGAATCGAAGCCGCCCGCTCAGGTACAAGGAGCATTTGACGACGTGATCAAGGCGCGAGAGGACGAGGAGCGCGTCAAGAACGAAGCGCAGTCTTATGCTAATGGCATCGTGCCGGAGGCTCGCGGTGGCGCTCAGCGTGTGCTGGAAGAATCCAATGCTTACCGTGATCAAGTCATCGCGAGGGCGGATGGTGAAGCGCAGCGTTTCGATCAGTTACTGACGGAATACCGTAAGGCACCTGATGTGACGCGTGAGCGTCTGTACCTCGACACGATGCAAGAAGTGCTCGCCAACACCAACAAGGTGATGGTGGATGTCGAGGGGGGTAATAACGTGCTGTACCTCCCGCTCGATAAAATGGTGCCCAACGCCGGTCAATCCCGCAGTGCACTGTCCCGTAATGGGATGAGCGAGCGGGATATGCGCGAAATTTCTGATCAGGTGACGGAGCAATTGCGTCGTGATCTTGATGCTGCGGCAACACGACGAGGAGGGCGTTAATCATGAGTAAGCAAACTCTTGTAGGTCTTTTGTTAGCAATTGTGCTCGTTACACTCTCGAACAGTGTCTACGTGATTCGCGAGACTGAGCGTGGCGTATTGCTCAAGTTTGGTGAGGTGGTGGATCCGAATCTATTGCCTGGTTTGCACCTAAAGGTGCCGTTTGTGAACAATGTTCGAAAGTTCGATGGTCGCATATTGACCGTGGACAGCAGTCCTGAGCGATTCTTCACGCAGGAAAAAAAGGCGCTCATCGTCGACTCCTACGCGAAGTTCCGTGTGACGGACACCGCTAAGTACTACACCGCGACGAACGGCGAGGAAAATCGAGCCGCAGGGCTTTTGGCGCAGCGCATCAATGACGGACTGCGTAACCAAGTAGCCGTTCGCACGGTCCAAGAGGTGGTATCGGGCCAGCGCGATGAACTGATGCTGGCCATTGCCGCGCAGCTCAACGAAGTGGCGAACGAAGAGCTGGGTGTAGAAGTGATCGATGTGCGGGTCAAGAAGATCGACTTGCCCCCCGATGTGTCGGAGTCGGTTTATCGAAGGATGAACGCAGAGCGCGAAAAGGAAGCGCGCGAGCTGAGATCCGAGGGTAAGGAGCTGGCAGAAGGCATACGGGCTGCCGCCGATCGCGAGGTGACCGTGATTGAGGCCAACGCGTTTCGTGATGCGGAGATTATTCGCGGTAATGGCGATGCTGAGGCCACGCGCATTTATGCCGATGCTTTTAATCAGGATAAGGAGTTCTACTCATTCGTGCGCAGTCTGCAAGCGTATAGAGAGACCTTTGGTTCTGGCGGTGACGTCATGCTGTTACAGCCAGATAGCCAGTTTTTCCAGTATCTCCGCAATCCGCGGGCTGGCGAGTAAGCAGGGTGTGAATAATGGGGGGTGCGCCGCGCCCCCCACTCAGCCGCATCTCGCTGTGATATCCTTTTCCCGAGTGATATCAACAGAAACGCCCTGACGGAATTCCACAATGAGCAACGAAAATCGCTGGCTACTGCCAGAGGGTATCGACGAGTTGTTGCCCGAGCGGGCCAGTCGGTTAGAAGCCTTGCGTCGCAGTCTGCTAGATCATTGCGAGACCTGGGGATATCGGTACGTGGTCCCTCCGCTCGTCGAATTCACTGACTCGCTGTTGATTGGTGTTGGTGCCGATCTGGATCTCGTCACCTGTAAATTCAGTGATCGTATGAGCGGCCGCATGCTGGGCGTGCGCGCCGATATCACGCCACAAGTGGCGCGCATGGACGCCCACAGCTTGGGTGAGGACGGCGTGACGCGCTTGTGCTACGTCGGCTCTACCTTGCAGAGTGTGCCGCAAGCCGTCGTCGGGGGCAGGGCCCCCATTCAGTTAGGTGCAGAACTCTTTGGCAGCGCATCGACTGATGCAGACAGTGAGATCGTCACGCTGCTGCTATCGACTCTTGAGCGGGCGCAGGTGCAGTCTCCACTAACGCTGGATATCGGTCATATCGGTATTTACGACGCCTTGTTCTCCGACTTGGCGTTAGAGGCAGACGTGGAGCAACAGATATTTGACGCGCTGCAGCGAAAGTCAGCGCCTGATATCGAGCGGCTGGCAGCACAGTTGGCACCTGAGGTCGCCACCAAATTGACTCAGCTAGCCAGCCTGCATGGTGCTGCGGAGATCATTGATACAGCTCGCGCACTGTTTTCAGACAACTCGATTATTCTAGCGGCCCTTGATGATTTAGAGGCGGTAGTGGCGCGGGTTAGGCAGGTTTGCCCCTCCGTATCCATTTATGTGGATCTTACCGAACTGCGCGGTTTCCGCTATCACACCGGTCTGGTGTTTGCCGTGTATGTAGAGGGGCGAGGGTCATCGGTTGCCAAGGGTGGTCGTTACGACAATATTGGTGCGGTGTTTGGGCGGGATCGACCCGCCACCGGATTTGCGATTGATTTGAAAGCGCTGATTGATGCGATAGCGCCCCCGAGTCCTGAGCAGAGTCCCATTGTGGCGCCGCGGTCAGAGGATCCCGCGTTGCTCGCGAAGATGACGGCCTTGCGGGAAGAAGGGCGAATCGTCATGGTCGATTTGGAATCGAATACGCAACTGATCGGGGTGGAGTCATTGGTAAATCAGGCAGGTGAATGGGTTGTCGTGGCAGCGAATGAGGTGTCTGAATGAGCCACAATGTGGTGATACTCGGCACTCAGTGGGGTGACGAAGGCAAGGGAAAAATAGTAGATCTGCTCACGGAGCAGGTGGACGCAGTGGTGCGGTTTCAGGGTGGTCATAATGCGGGCCATACGCTGGTCATTGACGGTGAAAAAACCGTCTTACATTTGATCCCATCCGGTGTGCTGCGATCCAAGGTGCAGTGTCTTATCGGCAATGGCGTGGTGCTCTCGCCTGAGGCGCTGTTGAAAGAAGTGGATGCCCTCGAGGCGAGTGGTATTCCGGTGCGCGATCGGCTGAAGATTTCGGCGGCGTGTCCTTTGATCCTGCCGTATCACGTTGCCCTCGATCAAGCTCGTGAAGCTCGCCGTGGCGATCAAAAAATTGGCACGACGGGTCGCGGTATTGGCCCATGCTACGAAGATAAGGCGGCGCGACGAGCATTGCGCGTGGGAGATCTTCGCGACCCGGCTCGTTTCGCGAGTGTTTTAGAAGAAGTACTGGATTATCACAATCACGTTCTGGCCCATTACTATGGTGTCAAAACATTGGCGCTGCCCGCTGTGTTAGATGAGGCGCTGGCGCACGGAGAGCGGTTGCTGCCGATGATGGCAGACGTGACCGCGCTCTTGCACGAATACCGCGCACAGGGCGCGCGCTTGCTATTCGAGGGTGCTCAAGGCTCGTTGCTCGATATTGATCATGGCACGTATCCTTTTGTGACCAGTTCTAATACCACGGCTGGGGGTACTGCCACCGGCTCTGGTTTTGGACCGCTTTATCTGGATTACGTATTAGGAATCACTAAAGCCTATACCACGCGCGTGGGGGCCGGTCCGTTTCCAACAGAGCTATTTGATAAAACCGGCGCTCAGCTAGCCGAGCGCGGGCATGAGTTTGGCGCCACCACCGGCCGGGCCCGACGATGCGGCTGGTTTGATGCGGTTGCGGTGCGCACCGCGGTGAATATCAACTCCTTATCAGGTTTGTGTTTAACGAAGCTCGATGTGCTCGATGGGCTCGATGAAATTGCGATTTGTGTTGGTTACGCCAACGCGGCAGGGGAGTCGGTCGCCAATCCGATTGATGCGATCGATTACGGTAACGTGACGCCCGTGTACGAGGTGGTACCTGGCTGGAGCGACTCGACGGTGGGTCTCAAATCACTTGATGCTCTGCCAGAGGCTGCGCGGGCTTATATTGCCCGCCTCGAAGAACTGGTTGGTGCCCCCGTCGATATTATCTCGACCGGGCCCGATCGTGAAGAAACCATCGTCTTGCGACACCCTTTTGGTCAGTGACCCGTGTTACTGCTGAGTAAAATCGCAACGCTGCTGATTTACCCGCTTTCTCTCAGTTTATTAGGCCTTGTTCTGGCCGCACTATTGCGCCGGCGGGGAAGCAATACGCTCGCCAGTTTGCTCACGTTGGTTGCAGTGCTGTGGCTTTACTTCTGCTCAACAGAGTGGGGTGCGAGCACGCTGATGACGCCGCTTGAGGCGGCATACCCAGCCTTTACGGACGAGGAACTGCCGCGGGCCGAAGCGATCGTTGTTTTGGGAGGGGCGATCAATGGAGAGACCCGCTTTGGTCAGGACGGCGACTTCAATCACGCCGCCGATCGTCTCTGGCGCGCCGCTACCTTATATCTGGCTGATAAAGCGCCGCTATTGGTGCTCTCGGGTGGAACACGGGTAGAGGGTGAGTTGCCTGGATCGCATCTGATGGCCGAGAAGCTCGTATCTATCGGACTTCCTCGTGATGCCTTGCTGCAAGAATCGGAGAGCCGAACCACCCGAGAGAACGGGCAGCAAACCTTCGCGTTATTGCGGCAGCGTGATATCCAACATATTTTGTTGGTCACCAGTGCCAGCCATATGCGTCGCGCTTCGGCGGTCTTTGTGGCGCAAGGTTTTGCCGTCACGGCGGTGGCAACCG
>JABJAS010000333.1 GCA_018666055.1 Halieaceae bacterium
CACTCGGCTGGTTACTGATCGGGTTAGGGTGGTAAACAGTTAATAAGCCCTATTAGCCGCGTTGTCGTGATCCTGCTAGTTGACATTGAATCGTGTATCTCTGATCATTCGCGCCCGTTTGATAGTCCCTTGGAGATAACTGGTGGCTAATTCCCCCCAAGCACAAAAGCGTGCTCGACAAAATGACAAGCGTCGGGCACACAACGCCGGCTTACGATCGTTAGTGCGCACCAAGATTAAGCAAGTCGTTGCGGCAATCGATGCCGACAATGCGCAGGAAGCGCAAGCTGCCTACGATTCAGCGGTCCCTGTGATTGACCGAATGGCGAATCGGGGCATCATCAAAAAGAATAAGGCTGCACGGCATAAGAGCCGCCTGAACGCGAGAGTGAAAGCACTCAGCAGTTAATTCTCCCACCTAGAGGGCTTACTCGCCCTCTAGGTAGGTCGCCAATACCGCTTTTATTTCCCGCGTAATGGTGCCCTTCATTGGCCTCATCAGGAGGCCCAGTTTCAACTCACCGCGCACCCTTTCTTCGTCTAGCGAAACGGTGCCCGAATAGCCAGTTCCACTGAATACCAGTTCAGCGTCATGCCTAGTTACGCTTGCGCCTAAATTCTGTGAAAGATAGTCCTGCAACGCCTGCAGGGCCCGCTCTCGGGCATCGGCGTCGAGGCGATGCGACTCTGATAAATAAATAGCAGACATGCAGTTATCCGATTGGGATGCGGCTGACACCCGGTTATGCTGTGAACTCCCAATGGTACACTGCGGCCCCATGAAAATGCTTACTGATACTAGCCTCCGCTTCCTATTTGACGGCATCGATGTGCGTGGCGAATCCGTCAAGCTAGGCTCTGCCCTCGTTGAGATGCTGGGGCAGCAACCCTATAGCAAGACAGTCACCCGCTTACTGGGTGAGTTTGCCTCCGCCGCCGTGCTGATCAGTAACAATTTAAAGTACGACGGCAGGATCATTCTGCAAGCAAAAAGTAGCCAAGCGATTACCCTCGCGATGGTGGAGTGTTCAAGCGAAGGTCATATTCGCGGCATTGCCCAAGGCGACATAGAACAAGAGAGCACCGACCCCATGTCGCTCCTACAGGGGGGGCAGCTGGCGCTGACGATAGAACGGGACCAAGGACAGCGGTATCAAGGGATCGTCGCCTTGGAAAACGGCTCTCTCGCTGAGGTTCTCGAGGCCTATTTTGCTCAGAGTGAACAGCTGGGGGCCAAATTTTGGCTTGCCAGTGATGGTCAAACCAGCGCTGGTCTGATGCTACAGCAACTCCCTGCGCAGCTCTCCCACGGGGCTGCGCGTGAAGCTCAGTGGCACCACCTCTGCACACTGGCTGAAACCATTAGCTCGGCTGAGTTGCTGGACCTACCTTCAGAGACGCTATTATTCAAGCTTTATCATGAGGAAACCGTAACGCTGTACCCACCTACCCCCATTTTGTTTAAATGTCGGTGTAGTCGCGAGCGCAGTGCCGATACCATTGCGTTGCTGCCGGAATCAGAAAAAGCGGACATTCTCGCTGAATTGGGTGAGATCACGTTGACTTGTGAACTGTGCGGTACATCATATCGCTTCGGTCCAGAAGTGATGGATACCACCGGTATCACTAGTGAGCTCCATGACGGCGGGGCTAGGACGCTTCATTAAAGTCTGACCAATGAAACACAAACGAGCCAATAGCGAAACAACGAGCAACTCACACAAACTCATTGCCATTATGCATTCATCACGGAACCCAAAATGACCGACGCAGTCCCCACTCCTCCTGACACTCACACCGAACTATTGCCTGCCGCACTCATTGAAATGGCACTTGCACGGGGTGAGGGCATTTTATCTGACACTGGCGCGCTACGAATCGAAACCGGGCCCCGTACCGGTCGGTCGCCCGCCGATCGATTTGTCGTTAAAGAGCCCTCTAGCGAGGAGGCAATCGACTGGGGAGGCGTTAATCGTCCGTTTGACCCAGATCGTTTTGACGCACTGTGGGAGCGCGTTAAATCCCACGCAAGTCAGTCAGAGACCTGGGTGCAGTACATGCATGTTGGAGAGCACAGCGATCACTACCTCCCGGTCAAAGTGATTACGGCAACAGCTTGGCAATCCTTGTTTGGTCGCAATATGTTCATCCGGCCGGAAACTTATAACCCTTCGCATAAGCCCGAATGGAAAATACTCAATGTCGCCGACTTTGTCTGTGACCCTGAGCGCGACGGCACGCATTCTGACGGCACCGTCATCATTCATTTCGGACAACGTAAAGTCTTAATCGCCGGCATGCGTTATGCCGGAGAAATGAAAAAAGCAATGTTCTCGGTGCAGAATTTCTTACTGCCAGAGAAGGATGTCATGCCGATGCACTGTTCCGCCAACATTGGCGAGGCCGGCGACACCACCTTGTTTTTCGGCCTCTCGGGTACTGGCAAAACGACGTTATCAGCGGATCCCGGTCGTTACCTCATCGGCGATGACGAGCATGGATGGTCTAAAGGGTCAGTCTTCAATATTGAAGGCGGTTGTTACGCGAAAACCATTGATTTAAGCCAGAAAAATGAGCCCGTGATTTGGGATGCGATCCGAACCGGTGCGATCATCGAAAACGTGGTGCTCGACGATCAAGGCCATGCCGACTATTGCGATACCACGCTGACCGAAAATGGTCGCTGCTGTTACCCCCTCGAACATGTTCAAAAACGCTCATCCAGCAATGCTGGCGGAGAACCCGGCTGCGTCATCTTCCTAACCTGTGACGTATTTGGTGTGTTACCTCCCGTTTCGATCTTATCCAAAGAGGCTGCGGCTTTTCATTTTCTGTCCGGCTATACGGCCCGAGTGGGCTCTACCGAAGTGGGCGCAGAGGCCGGTATCAACCCAACCTTTTCAACCTGCTTTGGCGCACCTTTCATGCCAAGACCGGCAGGCGACTACGCCGAGCTACTGATCAAGCGCATTGAGGATTTTGGCAGTCAGGTTTACTTAATCAATACCGGATGGGCCGGAGGATCTGGCGCGCCCGGCGGAAGCGGGGCACGCTTTCCCATCCCCGTTACCCGAGCGGTGGTAAAAGCAGCGCAAGACGGCTCACTCATCGGCACAGAGACCCAGCACATCGAGAGCCTCAATCTCTATTACCCCACCCATATTGCGGGCGTTGATCCACAGTACACGAACCCCAAAGCGGGCTGGGAGAGCGATGACACCTATGAACAACAGGCCCATCAATTGGCGACGCTCTTTTCAGAAAACATCAAGAAGTTTGATGTGAGTGAGGCCATTATTGCCGCCGGCCCACAGCCGCGCTAACGCGATAATCAGTCGCCGGGGCGTCCGGCGAATATCCCACCGCG
>JABJAS010000334.1 GCA_018666055.1 Halieaceae bacterium
CCATCTGTTGATGCAGCATGGCTTCACGGGTGACACCTTTGATAATGGAGAGATACAGGTTACGGGTATTGTCGGCTAGGCCTTTTTGCTTCAGCTTTTCTAAGAGCGCCAGCACGGTGGCGCGATCGAGCCGATGCCAGGGGAACGTGTCGGGCTCGTGGTCGCACAGTAAAGCGATTTGTTTCATCACCGATCGAGCGGTGGTGCGGCTTGCCTCGGAGCCCTGCAGTGACGCTAGGTACAGCGATGCCGGATTGCTATGCTGTAATGGCGAGTCCGTGCCGACGGTATCCAGCCAGGTGCTGATTTCCTGATTCGGGGTTCGGGTCTCGTTGGTCATCTAAGCTGGCCCCCCATAAGGGTTGCTTTAACTGACGTAAATATACATTTAAGGAAGTTATGTTGCAACCCCTCTGGCAGTTCGCACGCCCAGGCATCCTGCCATGCAGTCCTGCACCAGACTAAGCGCCCCAGTATTACTAAGGGGTATTACCAAATGGTATAAGCAAATAACCATATCAATGCTACCCTATGCACCCCACGCAACCCAGTGATCTTACTGCCTTCAGAGTGCTTTATGATGAGCCCGCACGTTACCCATTTTTTTG
The DNA here is from genome assembly GCA_018666055.1 of Halieaceae bacterium. Taxonomy (GTDB): domain Bacteria; phylum Pseudomonadota; class Gammaproteobacteria; order Pseudomonadales; family Halieaceae; genus Luminiphilus. The sequence goes on from JABJAS010000334.1 coordinate 609, forward strand.
ACGCCGCCACCTATACGTTGACCTACGTTGTCACCGATACGACCACAGGTGACTGCGCCATCATTGATCCGGTGCTCAACCTTGACTATGCCTCGGGGGCAATCGGCACGGATTCAGCAGATCAAGTCATTGCCTATATCAAAGACAACGATCTCAATTTGGCGCTCATATTAGAAACGCACATTCATGCGGATCACTTGTCGAGCGCGCCTTACCTTCAAAAGCACCTTGGGGGTCGGATTGTCATTGGCTCTCATATCACAACCGTTCAGGACACGTTTGGCACTATTTTTGACGAAGATGAGGGCTTTCGACGCGACGGCAGCCAGTTTGATGTGATGCTCTCAGACGGCGATACCTTCAAAGTCGGCGCTTTAAAGGGCAAGGCTTTGCACGTGCCGGGCCATACGCCCGCCTGTATGGCGTACCAGCTGGGTGACGCGCTCTTTGCCGGGGACACACTCTTTATGCCCGATGCGGGCACCGCGCGCTGCGATTTTCCTGGTGGCGATGCGCGCACCCTATATGAGTCTTGTCAGCGCTTGCTGTCGTTGCCTGATAACCTGCGCGTCTTTGTGTGCCATGACTATCAGCCTGAAGGACGGGTATTGGCCTTTGAGTCGACTGTGGCAAAGCAGCGCGATGACAACATCCACGTTGGCGGCGCCATCTCAGTCGATGAGTTTGTCTCCCTGCGCGAGGCGCGAGACGCAACCCTCGCCATGCCATCGCTAATACTCCCCTCCCTACAGGTCAATATGCGAGCAGGGTATCTCCCTCCTCCTAATGGGCAGGGACGGATGTTTTTAAAAGTGCCCATTAATGCGTTTGGTGGTGCTCAGCTCGATCAACTGCCGGCTAACAAATAATCCAACTCGCCCTGGAGGGCTTTGTCATGACAACGCAATATTTTGACGTCGCTATTGTGGGGGCGGGAGCCGCAGGTATCGCCACAGCGGCTAGCCTCAAAAAGCGTCAACGACATTTGTCTGTGGTATTGATTGATCCAGCAGAAACCCACTACTACCAGCCAGGTTGGACAATGGTGGGAGGCGGTGTTTTTCAGGCACTGAGTACCGCCCGCTCTACGGCATCAGTCGTTCCCAGCAACGTTGCCTGGATACAGCAATCGGTGCAAGACTTTCAGCCCGATGACAATATGCTCTCGCTGGAGGATGGCGGCACTGTTTGTTACGAGCAGCTGGTCGTTGCCCCGGGGCTAAAGCTGGATTGGGATGGTGTTGAAGGCCTCTCAGAGAATTTGGGTCGCAATGGTGTGACCTCTAATTATGCCTATCACACTGCCTCCTACACCTGGGAGCTAGTCCAAAATTTGAAATCGGGCACCGCGCTATTCACCCAGCCGCCAATGCCGATTAAATGCGCGGGTGCGCCACAAAAAGCCCTCTACCTCTCGGCGGATCATTGGCGTCGGCAAGGGTGTTTGCAGTCGATCGACGTTGAATTCTGCACTTCTACCCCCGGACTCTTCGGCGTGGCTGATTATGTGCCGGCTCTCATGGAGTACATCGATCGATACGGCGTGCAGCTGAATTTCCAGACGACACTGACCCGCATTGAC
>JABJAS010000335.1 GCA_018666055.1 Halieaceae bacterium
ATGGCGGTTGTGATGGACCCGGCTAATGCAGATGAGGATGCAACCAATGAGCGTTTTGCGCAGGGCGTACTTGGGTATGCAGATGACCGGATTGCCGATGGGCCCAAGCACGGTTGGTCTAGTTTTGATATTGATAAGGTCGTTTGCCCGGTGATCGTGATCCATGGTGAGCAAGATTGGATTGTGCCGATCGCCCAAGCGCACCATACGGCGGCTATTTTGCACGATGCAGAATTACGCACCTTCGCTGAGCACGGCCATTTAGGTGTTGGCGCTGACGCGGTATCGATATTAAGCGATTTGCGGGCGCGGATAGCCCATCTCTCTTGAAGCAACTGTAAAAGCGTCAGCCTGAGTAGGCGCGCTGCCAGGATTGCACTCCGAACTAGAATCTGCTGCCGGTAATGGATTCACGAACCTGATTATTAACATCAGTGCGTGCCTGCTTGTGATTGATTTATCGGGTCGTCCGCTGCCGATTCAATCGATGCAGTGTTGCCGTGCTTCTAGAATTGGTCGTCAGGGTTCGACCGCCATAGTCATTCCATAGCCATTCCATCACCGCCAGGATTCGCGCCACCGCTCATCTTGCCATCTCGAATCTGGATGCCGTGCACCAGCGAGAGCGCAAAGTTCTGCGGGCTTCGTCGCACTCTATACCCGGCTTGCTCAAGGGGCAGAGTGGTTTCCCTAGGTATACGATTCGAGCCATCAATGGCGCTCGAGGGCGCTGAAAAGCGCGGGGTGGACACGGCTTACTGCATCCTGTTCAGAATGAATTTTGCGAGTGAGCTATTGTTGACGCGCTGAATGGTGGTGGGGGGTAAAACGTCCCCTCACGCGCGATGCCCAACCAGGCCATGCCAATCTCACACGACGCGAGCGCTCTGGGTTGGTAAAGGCGCAGCGCTGCTTTGATAAAATTTGGTGCGTGGCATTCGGGAGGCCCACCAATCTTGCAATTGCTTTTGCGGGCGGGTTATTCCTGTAAACTGTTCCTCGATTCATTCAGGGAGATAGGAAATGCAATTTGATGATGTCCTGCTCGGACGCCGCAGTATTCGTGGCTATAAATCCGACCCAGTGCCCAAGGCACTGATTAAAGAAGTGCTCGGCCTGGCGATGCGTTCGCCGTCTTCGATGAACACCCAGCCGTGGAACTTTACGGTGGTCTCGGGTGATGTTTTAGATCGTATTCGTGCGGGTAACACCGAGCGCAATTTGGCGGGCGTGCCCCACTCGCGTGAATTTCGCATTGGCGAGGCGTTTGCGGGCCAGCACCGTGATCGTCAAGTTGGGGTTGCCAAGCAGCTATTTTCGGCCATGGGCATCGAGCGGGAAGATAAAGCCGGGCGCCAGGATTGGGTGCTGCGGGGTTTCCGTCAGTTTGATGCGCCGGTTTGCGTGATTATTACCTATGATCGCGTGTTGGCGAGCAGCGACGACACCGCCTTTGATTGTGGTGCCGTCACGACTGCTTTGGTAAATGCAGCATGGTCTCGAGGGCTGGGCGCGGTCATTAACAGTCAGGGCATTATGCAGTCGCCTGTTGTGCGCGAGCATGCCCAAATTGCAGAAGATCAGGTGATCATGAAGGCGGTTGCATTGGGCTGGCCGGATGAGGATTTCCCCGCGAACGCGGTCATCTCAGAGCGCAAGAGCGTGGATGAAGCCGCAACCTTTGTCGGCTTCAACGATTAAGCGTTGCAAATGCTCGAGCAAGCCAGGCGGATCGTCTCTTTGATTTAGAAAAGGCGGATTTCGGTTTAATGCATTGTCGCTGGTTGAGTATTTTGGGTCTTATTTAGACTTGTTTTGCGAAGATCGAATGGAGAGATTTTGCATTGAGACGATTGATGGTGCGAGGGTTGCTGATGGGGCTGCTATTGGCGGGCAGTCAAACGGTACTGGCGACTGGCGACGGAAAACTGATTAGCACAAGCCTTGTAACCAATAAGCTCCCCAGCGGTGTGCTGGAATATGCAGTCTGGGAGCCGCCTGGCTATCAGCCTGGACAATCAGTGCCACTGATCATCAATCTGCATGGCGGTGGCGGATCTCAAGACCATCTGGAAAGCTTGCTGCCGACCATTTCGAAAGCAATGACCGAAGGGGACTTTCCTGCTGCTATCTGGTCGACCCCGTCCGCTGCGCGCTCCTTTTACATGAATACCAAAGATGGTACCGCGCTTTGGGAAACGGTGATTGTCGAAGCGTATCTCCCGGCGCTCATGCGTCGGTACGGCATAGTCGATCGTCACAATATTGTGGTTATCGGCGTCTCGATGGGGGGGATGGGGGGCCTTCGCATGGCCTTCAAGTATCCCGAAAAATTTGGTGCTGTTGCCGTGCTC
>JABJAS010000043.1 GCA_018666055.1 Halieaceae bacterium
AGCGGATCAATCACCGAGACGTTATGCCAAGCAAATCGCTCTTGACTGAAAGGCCACAGCAGTAAGGTGCCATAGGTCGTGCAGGCATCCAGTAAGCCATGGGTGGCATAGCCCAGCGCAGACAGTATCCAGGTTTCTCGAAACGACAGTGCGCGACGTGTAAAAGGATAAAAGGCGAGGGCGCAAATCAGTGCCCCCACCGGGATAAAAAAAAGTGAATGAGTGAACTGCCGGTGATATTCGAGAAATAACAGGGGATCATGGTTAGAGCGAATCAGCACATCGAGGTCAGGCGCCATACCGGCCAGTGCACCGACGCAGAATGCGTAGCGGACTTTACGCGTACCTTGGAACGATTGTGCTGCTGCAGCGCCGATAGCGGCTTGACTGAGAGGGTCTATGGTTGATCTCCTGCGCACTGTTGAGTCAAAGGGAGTGATGTGTGACGAAGTACTGACCTCCGTCGGCGGCATTATCGCATGTCCGAGACACGGTGATGTCGGGTAGGCTTTGCACTCAGGGTGAGTGATTGATCGAAGGGTGAGTGCATGCCGTGCAGGTCGCAGACGCCAGTGTGAAGTAACAGGAGATTCAGATGAGAATGAACACACCACGAGTAACACCGCTCAATGAGCAGGAACTCACGCCAGAGATGCTGGATTTGCTGGGCCCTCGATTCCGCGGGATTCCTTTATTAAACATATTTCGTACGCTGGCGCGCGCGCCCAAGGCGTACAAGCGCTTTATGGTTTGGGGAGGCTATATTTTATCGGACGCCAATGCGTTGTCGCCTCGTGATCGGGAGCTGGTGATATTGCGGACCGGGTTTAATTGGCAGTCGGGTTACGAATGGGCCCAGCATGTTCGCATTGGGCTGGACTGTGGTTTGACGGAGGAGGAAATATCGCGCATCAAGCGGGGGCCGGAAGCTGAGGGGTGGAGTGAGGGCGACCAAGCGCTGCTGCGAGCCACTGACGACTTGACCCGGGATGCGTTTATTTCTGACGAGAATTGGCATCGGTTGTCAGCGTTGTCAGAGAAGCAGCGGATGGATTTAGTGATGACGGTCGCTCAGTACACGCAGGTGTCAATGATGCTCAATACGTTTGGCGTGCAACTGGATGAAGACCTCACTCTCGATCCGGATCTTTGTCCATAAAATGCCGGTGTTTCCCGGTGCGGTGACACGATAGAGGGCAGGTGTAGAGATGATTATGAAACAACTTTTCTTTTTGGCGGCGCTGTTTTTAAGTGCGCACACGCTCGCCGCCGATGACGCTGCTGCCAAGTGCGATGCCGCTCGGGATCAGGCCAAACGTCACTATGGCTCACTGCGTCACTATTTCGATGCCCTAAACCACTGTCTGTCGCGCAACAATGAAGACGCCAATCAGTGCAAAGTGGCGCTCACTGAGCAGCAAACCGCCCTCGGTGACTTTATGTTCGCCCAGCGCGTTGCCAGTGATGTGTGCGGACAGGCTGGCAAAAATCCAACGCTAGGATGAGGTTTTTGGATGGTGCAGGCCGCTATTAATCAAACAATGACATGACCTGTTCCGGGGGGCGGCCCATCGCAGCGGCGTTACCATGAACCACGATCGGTCGTTCAATTAAGATGGGATGCTGCTGCAGAGCGGTGATGAGCTCGCCATCAGGGCTGTTTTTGGTCAGCCCCAAGGTTTTAAATGTTGCTTCTGTGCGTCGCAGTAATTCCCACGGAGTGATACCAAGCTGATCGATCACCTCGACGAGCTCTGCCTCGGAAGGGGCGTCTTCTAAATAGCGCCGAATGACAGGGTCGACACCCTGCTCTTCCAGTAAGGCCAGTGTTTGTCGTGACTTCGAGCATCGTGGGTTGTGCCAAATAGTAGTGGCCATAAACTTCCCCCGCAAAAATTGAAAGTATGACGCGCTTAGTTGAGACTTGCGAGCAACACGCACTGGGTTTCCGATATGGCGTCACATTTTGAACTGGAGCGACTGTCGTTTAGACACGGGCCCCTCACGTTCTCGGCTCAAG
>JABJAS010000336.1 GCA_018666055.1 Halieaceae bacterium
AGTCTCTCCTTCCGCACCATATAGTATCCTGCCATCGCGTGAATAAAGGGGCGGCCCAGAGAAGGGCCGCTCGCTGTCGGGCTAACATTTTTAGTATTTCAGGAGCAACATCATGCGGGTCTCCGTAGAAACAATGTCTGGGTTAGAGCGAAGATTGACCGTTGGTGTGCCGGCAGACCGTGTCGACTCGGCGGTGCAGAAGCGCCTCAAGGAAGCGGCGAGTAACGTCAGGCTCCCCGGTTTTCGTCCTGGCAAAGTACCTATGCGTGTCATGCAGCAGCGTTTTGGTGCGGGCGTTCGACAAGAGGTGCTGGGCGAAGTCATCAGTCAGTCCTTTCAAGAAGCCGTTATGTCTGAAAATCTCCGGCCAGCCGGTCAGCCGAGTATTGAAGCGAGGAAGATGGGTGCCGGGCAGGACGTCGAGTACACCGCCACTTTTGAAATCTTCCCTAGCGTAGAAGTGAAAGACATCGCCGATCTCGTGATCGAAAAACCGACCGCGGAGGTGACGGATACTGATGTCGATAACATCATTGAGGTTTTCCGGAAGCAACAGGGAGAGCTGGTGTTAGCAGAGCGCGCCGCAGAAGAGGGCGACACGGTTGTGATTGATTTTGAGGGGTTTCGCGACGACGAGCCCTTCGAGGGCGGCAAGGGAGAGGACACCGCGCTAGAACTGGGTTCTGGGCGAATGATCCCGGGTTTCGAAGACGGATTGGTGGGCGCTGCGGCGAACGACAGTCGGGTCCTCAACTTGACCTTTCCAGAGGATTATCAAAGCGAAGATTTGGCGGGTGCCGCAGTAGAATTTAAGGTACTCGTGAAAGAAGTTAAGACACTCGAATTGGCGCCGATAGACGGCGCGCTCTTTTCACAATATGGGTTGGCAGATGGCACTGAAGAGGAGTTTCGTGCTGAAGTGAAGCAGAATATGGAGCGCGAGCTGCGCAATGCCGTTGAGGCTTCAGTGAAGACTCAGGTGATGGATGCGATTGCGACGGCGCATGAAAGCATAGAGCTGCCGACCTCGCTGATTGCGCAAGAAACCCAGGCAATGCGGCAACAAATGTTCCAACAGTTCGGTGGCGGTGTCCCGCAGGATATGGATTTAACGTCTATTTTGCCGGACGAGATGTTTTCTGAGCAGGCTGAGCGACGCGTGAAGCTGGGGCTCGTCGTCGCCGAAATGATCAGCCAGTATGAGCTGACGGCGGAGCCCGCTAAAATAAGAGAGAGAATCGAAGAGATCGCTTCGACGTACCAAGATCCAGAGGAAGTGATTAACTGGTATTACTCGGAGAACGAGCAGTTAGCGGGGATTGAGTCACGCGTACTGGAAGATGCTGTGGTTGAAAAGCTGGTGGCTGAAGCCGCGGTACAAGACATCGAACTGAGCTATGAAGACGCACTAGCCCGTGCGCGCCCACAGTCTGCAGAGCAGGCATAGAAAGGAGTGAGTATGAGTCAGCACGATTTTTCGCTAGACCCTCAAAACCTCGGCTTGGTGCCGATGGTAATAGAGCAGACTTCGCGAGGGGAGCGTTCTTTTGACATTTACTCTCGGCTCCTAAAAGAGCGCGTTATTTTTATCGTGGGTGCGATCGAAGATCACATGGCAAATCTGATTGTCGCGCAATTACTGTTTCTAGAATCTGAAAATCCCGATAAAGACGTGCATTTATACATTAATAGCCCTGGCGGCTCAGTGACGGCTGGATTGTCCATCTATGACACGATGCAGTTCATCAAGCCGGATGTCAGCACTATGTGCATCGGCCAAGCCGCGTCTATGGGCGCCTTTCTGCTGAGTGGCGGGGCTAAGAGCAAGCGCTTCATCTTACCCAATGCCCGAACCATGATTCATCAGCCCAGTGGCGGCGCCCAAGGACAGGCTACCGATATAGAAATTCAAGCAAAAGAGATATTGTTCTTAAGACAAAGGCTAAATTCGTTGCTGGCAGATCATACCGGGCAGACCATCGATGTGATCGAACGAGACACAGAGCGAGATCGGTTCATGAGCTCGGAGCAAAGCGTCGAATATGGCTTGGTAGATGAGGTGATCAGCAGTCGGTAAGTGACTGCTCGGTCACTCAGGCAGCGACTTGCAATCACCGATAAAACCTATCAAGGTTAGTTTTGGCAGCCGATTAGGGCGTAACGGGATA
>JABJAS010000337.1 GCA_018666055.1 Halieaceae bacterium
CCGTCGTCCAGGCCCTTCACTGCAATTGATTGGTTCTGAAGAGCGTAGGTCCAAGTCGCACCCGATTCGGTGATATCACCGTATCCAGCGGTAATCGGGTCTAAAACCGCCCCTTCTGCATCCGTTAAACTAACCTGGCCAGTGATGACTTGTTTCGTTACGTCGCCAGCATCCAACGTGAGTCCGCTAGCAACATCAACCGTCACGTTCAGGACACCAGGCAAGTTTGATGTAAAAATCGTCACCTGAATGCTGTTTTGGGTGCCATCAACACTCGTAAACGTGATCGTATCTTGCAGCGTCTCGGGTTCAGAGAGCGCTCTAACAGCACTATTATCATCGTCCAGGTCGTACACCCAGCTACCGTCATCGGCAAGCGTCACGACACCATAATTTGCTGTCACTGAGTCTATGACCGCTTGTCCAAGCTCAACATCGGTCAGGGTAACTTGGCCACTCGCAAAGACGTCGTATTCTGCGTTTCGGGTGACCGAAACATCAGTGCCGGTAATGCTTATGATCGACGGATCATTCGTCCCGGTCACGGTTATCTTCAGCTCTTGTTGATCGATTAACGTGCCATCAGTCACCGTGTAAGTAAATATATCGGTAACCGTTGCCCCGGCTGCCAAACCATCCACCGCAGCTGCAGTGGTTGCATAGCTGTAGGTGCCATCTGCGTTGAGATTTAACGTCCCGTAGCTGCCAGCCACCGCGGCGCCGACACTGCCATCGATCGCACTGGCATCACTCAATGCACCGGGTCGGATCGCTATGACCGACAACAAGTCGCCATCAACATCGGCGTCGTTGAACAGCACGCCCCCGTCAGCAAGACGATTAATCGATCCGTTTTCAGGTACCTCATCAATACTGACCGTCGCTTTTGGCGCATCATTCGCGCCCGTCACGGTAATCCGAAGCTCTGCCTGATCCGTCGCGGCGCCATCCGTTACGGTGTACGTGAAGACATCATCCGCTGTTTCGCCTGCCGCCAAAGCATCGACGGCAGCAGCGGTCGCGGCATAGCTGTAACTGCCATCGGCGTTCAACGTTAGCGTCCCGTAGGCCCCTGCTAGCGCCCCGCCAACGCTCCCGATTGCACCGTTTGTCGCCGTTAGCTCACCCGTTCGAAATGAAGCAATCGTGAGCGCGTTACCTTCTGCATCGGTGTCATCGAGCAAGATACTGGCGTCGGCCAAGCGATTAATCGAACTGTTTTCAATAACCGCGTCGACATCCGCCGCCGCAATCGGGGCGTCATTGACCCCCGTGACTTCAATGCGCAGCTCCGCACGATCCGTGCCGTTGCCGTCTGTCACAGTGTAAGTAAAAACATCCTCAACAGTAGTACCCACAGCTAATGTATCGACTGCGCTACCGGCCGCCTCATAGCGATAACTACCATCAGCATTCAGCGTTAAAATACCATAGGCTCCGGTTAAAGGGCCGCCAACGGTGCCGTCCGTGCCATTATCGTCTGTCAAACTGCCCGAGCGGATTGCCACCACCGCGAGCGCCTCGCCCTCTGGGTCGAGATCATTTACCAGCAGGCCGCCCTGGGCCGCACGGTTGATTGAACTATCTTCAACTACCGCATCAAGATTGGATTCCGCATCCGGCGCATCATTGATGCCTTCAATTTGAAACGAGAAGACCCCTTGTCCTGTTTGGCCAAACTCGTCTTGCACAACAATGCCAAATTGCTCAATACCGATTTCACCTTCTTTCAAATAATCAAAAGCGGTCCCTGGATCGTAAAGAACGGATCCAATTCGCACAGAGCCCTGGGTCAACGCCGTATCCAAGCTGAGTACAGTCAACAAGCTACCGAGGTCAGAATCAGCAAAAATCGCGTCAAGCGGGATGGAAATCTCACCCCCCACCGGATTCAACTCAAGGGTATAGCTCGTTGGATCTGATACTAAAATCGGCGGGTCATTAACGCCTTCGACCGTTACAGTGACGGTTGCTGTCGACGTCGTGTTGCCATCACTGATGGTGTAAGTAAAAACATCGTCAAGCGAGCCCGCGCTTAAAGATTGGGGCGGCTCATAAAGCAGCGACAAGCCATCTTCAGAGATCGATATGATGCCCAGCGCAGAGGCCGTATCCACCGCGGTAATCACCAAGGTATCCGATAGGTCCGCATCGCTATCATTTTCAAGCACGGTCAGTACCAGCGATAGATCTTCATTGGTGGCCGCGACATCATCAAGGGCAACCGGCGCATCATCAAGGCCTTGATACACGATCACCACATCAGCGCTTGCGCTGAGACCGCCGGATTCAACCGTATACGACACAGTTTCGGTGGCTGTTTCACCACCAGCAAGGCCACTCAGAAGCCCTTCATCAGGTTGGAACTGAATCCGGCCATCAACCAACTCGAGCGCGCCCACACGCTCGCCTGACACCCCAACAACCGACAGAGGTTGTCCTGCATCCGGGTCGAAATCATTCCCTAACAGTTGATCGGTCACATCGATCACACCACTCGTCGCTACGATGAATTGATCGGCTACCGCTTGCGGCGGATTATCCGGCGGCAGAACTTGCTGGGGCTGCTCCGCGACAGCCTGCTCCACCTCAACAGCCGGCGCGTCAACAACAGCAGCGACAGTACCGAGCGTTTGCAATTGGCCTGAGTCTTGGCCTTGGACATTACTATCTTGACTTTGAAGTGTTTCAAGTTCCGAAACGTTGTTTTCACCAAACGATTCAACACTCGTTTCCTGAACCGTGAACGTCGATAGCGCCTCATCACCATCTGAATTGATCACATCATCAGCATCACTGCCTGCAAGGTCCTCAGCTGTATCTGCCTCACCCTGGCTCTCAACGCTTGTTTCATCTACGCCAAGGCTGTCGAGTTCTTCGTCCGCCCCACCGTCTTCAGCATCCTCTTCGCTTTCACTAGCTTCTTCTACCTCACCGTCTTCAGTCTCTTCGGCAGCCTCTTCAGCGACCTCCTCAGCCGTCTCTTCAGAGGCTTCTTCAGCAGCCTCCTCGGACTCTGCCGCCGCTTCCTCTAATGCCTCTTCAGCCGTCTCTTCAACATCAGCTTCTACCGCTTCCTCTTCAGCTGAACTACCGTCTGCCGGCGGTAAAGATTCTTGAAGCGCTTGTTGCGCCGCTGGCGTGGGCTCGGCTGTAAACGCTGGCTGGCCATTAAGCACGATAATGGCGGTGTTACCTGGCGTATCCAAGGTCACGGCATTGTCGCCGTTAATATCGGTAATCTCGAGCACACCCGAGCGGTGTACGACGACGGTTTCGCCACTTTGGTCTACCGCGCCTTCAAGTTCACTGCCGCGCAC
>JABJAS010000338.1 GCA_018666055.1 Halieaceae bacterium
CCGGCCGGACCCCGGATGAACTCTTCGCCCACTCAAGCGCTTAATGATCTCCTCGTCCGAAACCGTAATTTCCAACACATGATCAATCGCGATGCCCTCATCCACCATTGCCTGAGCCTGCGGAATAGTTCGAGGAAAACCATCAAATAAACAACCCTTTAAACAGTCTTCTTGCTGCAGTCGCTCTTTGACTAAAGCAATAATGATGTCGTCGGACACTAGGCCCCCAGACTCCATAATCGCTTTCGCCTGCTGCCCGAGTTCAGTGCCCGCACCGACGGCAGCGCGCAACATATCGCCAGTAGAGATTTGCGGTATGCCGAACTGCTCGCAAATAAACTGAGCCTGTGTTCCCTTGCCCGCGCCAGGAGGGCCAATAAATATGATGCGCATAAATGAGAAATCCCTGAGATACAATATGGTCGACGCAGTCCTCAGCCCCTAACGCTACACAGGCCGTCGTCATGCCGCAAGTCATTCAACTCGCGAGCGATCGCGCTTTGCTGCCTGCCAGCGTGCCTCCAGCGCACTGACACTTTCATCCTCAAGACGGCTTCCGCTGGCAATGGCCTGCTCTTCCATCAGTCGAAAACGACCCTCGAATTTTCTAGTCGCACCTCGCAGAGCCTTTTCCGCATCGAAATCTAAGTGGCGGGCGAGGTTAACCACACAAAATAATACATCGCCGAGCTCGGACTCTATCGCCGCCTTTTCACCCTCGACCAGTGCCTCTTTTAATTCGCAGATCTCTTCCTCAATTTTTTCAAAAACGCCCGCCACGTCCGCCCAGTCGAAACCAACGCGGGCCGCCCGCTTCTGTATTTTTTGCGCTCTTGTTAAGGCGGGCAGGTTCAGTGGGATGTCGTCCAAAATACCTGACTGGTGTTTGCGCTGACGCTCAGTGCGCTTGATTTTCTCCCAGCTATCAGAGACGTCAGAAACCGCTATTGGTGCCTCCTGCTGCGCGTTGCCGTTCTGCGAAAAAACATGCGGATGCCGACGAATTAATTTTTTTGATAAACCATCTACTACGTCAGCAAAGTTGAAGCGCTGCTTTTCGTCCGCCATTTGGGCGTAAAACATGACCTGAAATAACACGTCGCCCGCTTCTTCTCTTATCTGATCGAAATCGTTCGACTCTATCGCGTCAGCCAGCTCATAAGCTTCCTCGAGTGTATGGGGAACAATGGATTGAAAAGTTTGACCGACATCCCACGGACAACCTTGATCAGGATCTCGTAACCGACGGACAATACCCAACAAGCGCTCTATTTGAACCGGCTCAGAGCCACTTTCATCGACCATTTTGGTCCTCTCTTACTCATTCAAGCCCAAGACTCGGAAGAGACCCTAGGAAAACAAATAGCACTCAAGCTGACTCTGTGTGCGAAAAAACGCCAGTCGAAAGATAGCGGTCACCTCGATCACAAATAATTGCCACTATGACAGCATGCTCAACCTCGGCGCTCAAGCGCAGCGCTGCAACCACTGCGCCGCCAGAAGAGACGCCCGCAAAAATGCCCTCTTCTCGCGCCAGTCGGCGCATCATCGCCTCAGACTCTGACTGCCCAATATCCATGACACGGTCAACGCGATCAGCAGAATAAATTTCAGGCAAATATGCCTGCGGCCATCGTCTTATACCCGGAATTTGCGAGCCATCTGTAGGCTGCAATCCAATGATTTGTATTGCCGAGTTTTGGCTCTTTAAAAAGCGTGAAACGCCCATGATCGTTCCAGTCGTTCCCATTGAAGAAATAAAATGGGTAACCCGTCCTCCCGACTGCGCCCAGATCTCCGGGCCAGTCGATCCAAAGTGCCCCACGGGGTTATCGGGGTTTGCAAACTGATTCAATACCAAACCCTGCCCTTGGGCTTGCATTGCCAACGCGAGATCACGTGCCGCCTCCATACCCTCCTCGGCAGAGACATCGATCAACTCAGCACCAAAAGCCCGCATCGCGCCCTTTCGCTCTTCACTCTGATTGGCAGGCATAATCAACTTGATCCGATAACCCTTGATCGCTGCGGCCATTGCTAACGCGATACCCGTATTGCCGCTCGTGGCTTCGATCAAGGTATCACCGGGCGCAATCTCACCTCGGCCCTCCGCCTCTCTGATCATGCTGATCGCAGGGCGATCTTTAACGGATCCCGCCGGATTGTTGCCCTCAAGCTTACCGAGAATCAGATTAGAGGTGTCACCTGGAATGCGCTGCAAACGCACCAGAGGCGTATTACCGATTGTGTCTTCAATCGTTGGGAAATCACTCACTTGGGTTATTTGCCTCAAGCACAAAAGAAATCAGTATACCGACACTCCGGCAACTTATTACGCACGACTTAATCGCCGCGACACCCCAGCCATTTGGGGCATCATGTCTTTTTTAGCTGTCGATAAATGTCTCGGCTGTGCAACGTGTGACCCGCAGTTAGCTGATTCAGCGCAGCACGGGTTACCTGTTTGATCGGCATCCAATCCAGCGCAGGCGCGGCTGGGCCCACTGCAAGCCAATCTGCCACCGCAGTCACTTGCACCCCCGAGATCACAGGCCCCGCGACACCGGCTTTTTCGGACAGCAACACCGGGCAAAAACCGCGGCCCACTTCGAAGCGGTATGTGCACTCAGGCTGAATAACATCACCCTCACTATCGCAAAACCAATCAACGCGATAGCCCAGCTCACTCAGCAGCCTTAGTTCAAAACGTCTGAGGATCGCCTCAGACGGACCGTAGCTGAGCGCTTCAACAGTCTCACCATAACTCATGAAAATATCAGGATGTGGATCGAAGCGCGGCACCACTCGGTTAACTAGCTCGTTGACATACAGCCCACTCATGAGCGCGTCTCCCCGCAGAACATAAGCACACCGCGGCGACTCTGCTGCGCGTAACGTCCTTAACTCACCTCGCCCCACCAGACTGATAAGCAGGGGGGAAAATGGCTGTAGTAAAGCGGCAAGTGACCCCCCCTGCTTGCGGCGATGAGCACCTCGAACAACCGCACTGCATCGACCTGACTCGGCTGTGAAGAGCTCTACTAAGAGACCGTTATCCCCATAGGCTTTTCGGTTCAGCACCCATGCCGGCTGCAGCGTCGTCATGATTCACTCAGCGGATCCAGCCCTAGCGTTTTCAAAGCCCTGATATCGTCAGACCAACCCGACTTCACTTTCACCCATAGCTTCAGCATCACCTTAGCGTCGAATGCACGCTCCATATCTTTCCTGGCAGCGGTACCGATCGCTTTGAGACGCTCGCCCGACTCACCGACAAGAATCTTTTTCTGTCCATTTCGCTCTACCAAAATGAGCGCATGAATGTGCAGTACGCCCTTCTCATCAGCGTTAAAACCCTCTATTTCAACGGCAGTTGCGTATGGCAGCTCATCTCCCAACTGCCTGATAATCTTTTCACGAACCAGTTCTGCAGCAAGAAATCGCTGACTCCGATCCGTGATTTGGTCTTCAGGAAATAAGTGGGGGCCTAAGGGGGCGTGTTGCTGAACATACTGCGTCAACTCTTCTAGACCGCGCCGGCGCAGCGCCGACACGGGCAAGACCGCATCGAACTGGCAGCGCGCTGAGAGGCTTTTCGCAAATGGCAACAACACCGACTGATGCTCAAGTAGATCCACTTTATTGATGACGAGTGCGACAGGGCCACTTTGCTTAGCTGCCAGCGACAGCACCAACTCGTCCTCATCTGTCCAACGAGTTCGGTCACACAATACCAGCGTGACGTCAACGTCGTTCATCGCCGCGGCGGCTGTCCTATTCATAACCTGATTAATCGCCTTCGACTGCCCCTTGTGAATACCAGGTGTGTCAACAAAAACAAGCTGCAGTGGGCCTTCGGTCTTCACCCCCAACAATTGATGTCGCGTTGTCTGAGGCTTCCGAGACGTAATACTCAGCTTTTGACCCAGCAAATGGTTAAGCAGTGTGGACTTGCCAACATTGGGTCGACCCACGATCGCGACCACGCCACAGTACTGATCAGGCTGGGTCATACTGCACCAATTTTGCGACCATCAAAGAGGCAGCGCTCTGCTCCGCGCGTCGCCGGCTTGAGCCCTCTGCCTCCGTGCTCAACTTTCTACTCGGTAGCCGACACTGCACCTGAAAAGATTGCGCATGATCACTGCCTGAAACAGCCGTGATGGTGTACTCGGGGAGCGCTTCTCTTCTTGCTTGAAGCCATTCTTGCAACTGCGTCTTCGCATCAACGACATCATTCGGCGACACCGCCTCAATACTCGAGATCAACCACTGACCAACGACAGTGCGGGCTCGCTCTGTGCAATCATCTAGCACCACAGCGCCCGCCAACGCCTCAAGCGTATCGGCAAGAATCGATTCCCGATGCCGCCCACCGCTTTTACGCTCGCTCTCACCTAAAATAAGGTGCTCTGCTAATCCCAACTCGCGCGCCACCCTCGACAGCGCCTCACCACTGACCACACTGGCCCGCATGCGACTCAAAGTGCCTTCATCGACCTCAGGGAAGCGATGAAAAAAAATCTCCGCCACAGCAAACCCAATAATGGCATCGCCCAAAAACTCTAATCGCTCATTGTGAATCTTGGCCGCACTACGATGCGTCAGGGCGCGGACCAATAAGTCGGCATTAGAAAACTCATAGCCCAACTTTGCCTGCAAAGATGCGACCTCAATCGGTCTAAGCCCCGTCAAGAACGCACCACAGGGGTGGTTTGAATGACGAGATCGTCAAACTGCATCACTCCGTCAAGAATCCAAACCAGCGGAAATCGAACTTCATAACGTGCATCAACAACAATGACACCTCGCTCTGAGTAGATAGCAATATCGTCGATCTCGACACCACGCACTTGATTTGTCATCAATAACGCTGCCAACCGATTCCTGAGTTGCGGCACGGTCTCGCCAGACACGGGCTGCTCAACCACAGCACGCAACAGAATGTCCTTCACGGCGAGGTACTCAAAGTAAGTTGGCGCCATACGAAGCGCAGCGATCAAGAGCAGCCCGAGAAAGACCAAATTCGTTGTGATCGCCCACAAACCAAACCCCGCGTCGCGGCGTTTTGGGCTTACCTGTGAGCGCTGCAGCTCACGTCTACTCACATATACCCCCTAAATCGTCAGTCAATGGCGCCTGCACGCTTAAAGGAGGGCACGCTGAGAAACGCCTCCCAGTGCATCCAGATGGCTACCGCTTTACCCACAATGTCTCGCTCTGGCACCTGACCCCAAACACGACTATCACTGCTGTTGTCACGATTATCGCCCATCATAAAATAATGCCCGGGCTTGACGACGACCGAAAAAGTGCGAGGCGGACGGCGACTATCGATTTGCATCAAGTGGCCATCGGTATCCGGCAGTATCTCCCGCCCCATTTTTACTGCATAGCGCCCCGTTGGTATCTCGGCCAACCACGCCTGAGGGACTGGCTCGCCATTTACGGTGAGCTGCTTGTTACGATACGCCACGCGATCACCGGGCTTACCAATGACACGTTTGATGTAATAGGTTTGATTTTGGTGTGGCGGAAAGAAGACCATGACATCCCCTCGCTCAGGCTCGCCTAGCTCGAATACCTTGGTTCGCGTCACGGGCAGTCTTAATCCGTAGGCATACTTATTCACCAAAATATAATCGCCAACTTCAAGAGTGGGCACCATAGAGGACGAGGGGATTTGGAAAGGCTCATATAAAAATGAGCGCAATACTAATACGACCGCCAATACAGGAAAGAACGAGCGCGCATACTCAACAACCGCTGGCTCAGCTGCCTCGGCGAGACACGCCTCATTAAAAGCGTGCGCCGCCTTTGAGCCCTCTTCCTCGCAGCCAGGAAACCGAGCTGCCAATTCCTGCCGACGGGACTGACGTCCGCCAGCTAACAACAGTGCATCGAGCAGCCAAATCGCCCCGCTACCGAACACAACAATCACAAGAATCAGCGGGAAATCGATATTCATCATGCTAAACGCCTCAGGCCTGAGCCCCAATTATCACTGAAACGAGCCGCTCACGTAGAGCAAAAACGTGCGGACTTCAATGATCCACCTGCAACACAGCCAAGAAGGCCGACTGAGGTATCTCAACATTGCCGACTTGTTTCATACGTTTCTTACCCGCCTTCTGCTTCTCGAGCAGCTTCTTTTTTCGCGTGACGTCACCGCCGTAACACTTGGCAGTGACATTTTTGCGTAAAGCCTTAACGGTTTGCCTAGCAACAATCTTGCCTCCCACCGCCGCCTGAATGGCGACATCGAACATCTGTCGCGGGATCAATTCTTTCATTTTCTCAGTTAGAACGCGTCCGCGAGACTGGACATAATCCCGGTGCACAATAATCGCCAGCGCATCGACGCGATCGCCATTAATCAGGACATCTAACCGCGATAGCGGCGCCGCTTCAAACCGTTCGAAACTGTAGTCAAGTGAGGCGTAACCTCGGCTGACCGATTTCAAGCGATCAAAAAAGTCTAATACGACCTCAGCCATCGGGACATCGTAGATCAGCTGCACCTGCTGACCCAAGAATTGCAAATCAACTTGGGAACCTCGCTTCTCCACACACAGCGTTATGGCAGCACCAAGGTACTCCTGAGGCGTCA
>JABJAS010000339.1 GCA_018666055.1 Halieaceae bacterium
CGGCCAATGCTAGAGCGCCCAAGATAATGCCTGTGCCAATTATACGCTGCGGTGCCCAAAGGGCAGAGGGGGGGGCTGGCATGTGGCGCCAGGCAAAAATGCGCAATGCAAATGCCGAAAAGCCAAAGCAGTAAAGGCTAATGTCCCACCAATGCTGCGTCTGATAATAAAAAACATTCCACCAATACACGCTGAACGGGTACGCCCATAAAAAATACACGCCCGCGCGGTGCAGAAACGTCCACTGATGCGGTGTGAGGTGACGGCGAAACAAGCCAAATGACGTGAGGGTCATAGCGGTTAAAAATAGATAGCCGCTACTGCCTTCTAATTCGTCGCGGAGTAGATATATTTCGGCGTAGTAGTGTTCGCTGTGGAGAGAAGAGACGATAAAAATAAAAGCGCCTTGCCACGCCATAGCCACCGCAAAAGACAGCCCAACATAGCGCCTGTTTCGCCGCAGCCAGCGGGTGCCCTCGTTGGGAAAAAGCGAAAACAGTGGCGAGGTGGCTGTGACTAAAAAGATAAAGGGAACAGCCCAACGGACGGAATATTGAATCATTTCTGAAATGACCTGAGGCAGCGCCAGATCAAGCGTGAGTAGCTTCATGATCATAAAGCTGTTGATAAAAATGGCGAGCAACCCGAATAAAAGCCACCCGTTAAGCCACTTTGAGCGAAAAAGACGCTTCGCCAAATGGACTCTCCTACATTAGCACCGATAGCCGATACTTTACCTCATGTGCGCGACTGGCTGGTGACGATGTCATGGTGCGAGCGCAACCGTAGGGCCTGATCGGGTAATGCGGTACTCTGGCCGGGCAAAGAGGATTTTTATGCTGAAGTGGTTCACTTCGCTGTTGCTGTGGCTGTTGATTGCAGCCCCTTGGGGGGCTTCGCTCTATGCCCACTTTTGGCTTTCAGCTGATCAATTGTGGTCGGTGGAGCAACCCTATCGGCAACTCACTTCAGTGCTAATTTTGGCAATAGGCATGTGTGCTAGCTTTGCCCTTTATTGCGCATTATTCCGAGGCGGCAGGCCCCGATAACGCGATTTAACCACCTGTCGCGGTATCACTCGGTAAAGTGTTGTGTCAGCACCAAATGTTTTGAGGAGTAAAGTATGAGTGCGGTCTTAACAGTCGGCGATAGCGCGTCGAACAGGGCTGGGTGCCTAGCGGTTTTGGTGATGGCTTCATTGCTACTCTCTGTTCCCATTCGCGCTGAAACCCTCAAAGATGCCGAGCAGTGGTATCGCACCTCCTATGCCGTTCTGTGGTCAGACAGCCCTGCCGATCATATCGACGCCATTTTGCGTCATTACGCGCCACACATTGTGACTCACGCTGAGGCGGGCGAACTGCGCACTGATTCGCGTGATGCGTGGCTGAGAGCGCCGATGTCCGAGTGGCTGGCCGATGGATGGCAATCTGCTGAGTTGATCCACTTGGATACGACGGTCATTAATGAGAGCACCGCTACTTTTATGGCGCGATGGCGTGACGTCTATGTTGATGGCATGACCGAGGAGAGTTGCGGTTGGTATTTAGCAGATCGATTCGACGAGCAATGGATGATTACGGCTTATGCCGACAGCGTTTGCGACGATGCCTCATAAATTGTTCGCTTAGCGATCCCATGAAGAGGGTGAGATGACGCGTTTAACGGACAAAGCACTCGGCATGAAGGCCGACATTACGCGCCGTGAGTTTGTGCAAGGCAGCGCCGTGGCACTAGGCGCCTCACTGGCATCAGGGCTGGTTTCGGTCGACGCCAAAGGTGGCCAGACATTGGACGGTGATACCCCTTTAGTCGACTATCCACCCACCAAGACGGGTTTGAGAGGTGCTCATGCGGGTGCCTATGAAGTGGCCCATGCGCTCGCCCGGGACGGTGCGCGATTTCCTGATCCTGACGCATTGGATGAGCACTATGATTGTGTCGTGGTGGGTGCAGGCATCTCGGGTCTGGCAGCCGCGCATTATTACCGACAGCAGTTTGGTGCCGAGGCGCGCATTTTATTACTTGAGAATCACGATGATTTTGGGGGTCATGCCAAACGAAATGAATTTCACCAAGGTGGCCACATGGTGCTCTCATTGGGGGGGACCCATAATTTAGAGTGGTGGCGTTTTAGCGATACTGTAAAGCGCTTTATGGCAGTGCATGGCGTCAATACGGCTGCGATGCGCGATCAAATGACTTTCCAATATGGGCGTTCAGCGCCTAATAGCCCCGCCATGTGGTTCGATCGCGAGACTTATGGTGAGGATCGGCTTTTGCCGCAATTTAATCTGAGTCGACAACTGACACCCGAGGCGATCGAGCGTATTCCAATTTCTCGGGCCGGACGTGAGACGTTAAAGCGTTTTTACGGCAGTGCACCAGTGCTGTTCTCCGACAAAAGCGAGGCAGAAATCGAAGCGTTGCTCAGTAAGATGAGTTATCCCGATTTTCTGCGTCAATACGGCGGCCTAACCGAAGACGCGGTGCAACTTTTTGCGAAGGAAGAGCACGGGTCTTGGGGGCTCGAAATGCGCGCTATTTCGGCGACCGAGGCGTTATGGGAGGGCTATCCCGGAACACATCTCTTTGCTAACGAAGGCTGGCAAGACGATTCGTTTGGCTACCCTGTCGCGATGTGGCCCGATGGCAATGCCAGTTTGGTTAGACTGATGGTGGCGCGGCTTATGCCCCACGTTGCGCCCGATGTGCACGCCGACAATGTGGCGGTCGCGAGCTTTGATTACGGTGCGCTAGACGAGGCGGCGGCCGCTGTTAGGTTGCGTCTCAATGCGACGGCAGTGGGCATTGAAAACACTGACGCGGGCGTCACGGTGGATTACGTGAAAGAGGGACGTCTTTGTCGCGTTTCGGCGCAGCACGCTGTGCTCGCCTGTTATCACAGCATCATTCCTCATTTGTGCCCTACCTTGGACGAGGCGCAAAAAGAAGCGCTGCGGTACCAAGTAAAAACGCCAATGCTGTTGACCAATGTGCTCATTCGAAACAGCAGCGCCTTAGACAAATTAGGTGTTGATGCGATCTCATGCCCCGGGCGATTGCATGCTCGGTTGTTTCTGTTCCGCGGC
>JABJAS010000044.1 GCA_018666055.1 Halieaceae bacterium
AACTGCCATGAGCCAGCGACAGCCGACTGGACGGATTCACATCATGACCTGGCCATGCAGGAGGCCACGCCCGACACCATATTGGGTGACTTTGATAATGCACAATTTCACTATCATGGCGTGACAACGACGTTCTTTCGGCGCGGTGATGATTATTTCATCACCACCGATAACGCAACGGGCGTCCTTGAAACATTTCCTGTTGAGTACGTTTTTGGCGTCGAACCGCTCCAACAATATCTGTTGCCGCTACCGGGTGGTCGCCTACAAGCACTGTCCATTGCGTGGGATACGCGTTCTGCCCAAGAGGGCGGACAGCGTTGGTATCACCTATACGAGGAAGAGCCCGTTATTGCAGGTAACCCTTTGCATTGGACAGGCGGGTATTTTAATTGGAATACCAGCTGCGCAGAGTGCCATAGCACTGACGTTAAAAAACGCTACAACGCAGAAACTGATCAATTCGACACGCACTATGAACAAATCGACGTCGGTTGCGAAGCTTGTCATGGGCCAGGTAGCGCACACCAGCAGTTGGCGCAGCAAGGCGCCTTATCGCTCGAACAAACCGGTTTTGAAATGAGCTTGAGCGCACGCGGCCTATGGCAATGGCCAGAGGGCGCTAGTATCGCGCGACGAACAGAAGCGCTAGATGACACCGTACAAATTGACACCTGTGGACGATGCCATGCACGGCGCAGCACGCTCGGTGACTACCACCCAGGCCGGCCTCTACTGGACACGCATCGCTTAGCACTCATCGACACGCCCCTGTATTGGCCAGATGGCCAGATTCGCGATGAAGTCTATGTCTATGGCTCCTTCATCCAAAGTAAAATGCACCAGGCTGGTGTCGTTTGCACCAACTGCCACAACCCCCATAGTAATAAGCTCATTGCAGAGGGAAATGCCGTGTGTGGCCAGTGCCACACGGCTGCGCAATACGACACCCCCTCGCACCATCGACACCCCGTTGAGAGTGCAGGCACTGCCTGTGTCGCTTGCCATATGCCAAGCCAAATTTATATGGGTGTGGACGCCCGACGTGACCACAGCATGCGCATCCCTAGACCCGACTTATCACTGAGTACCGGCAGCCCAAACGCCTGCAACCAATGTCATACCGAAGAGAGTGCCGATTGGGCCTACTCCGCATTACTGGACTGGGGCGTGCGCTTCACTGGCCAGCGAAACCACCCCGCACGGGCATTTCATGCGGCCGATCGGGGTGATGTTCGTGCTACGCCCGTACTGTTAGAGACCGCTAATAACCAAGCCAATAGCGCCCTATTGCGCGCCTCGGCGATCAGCCACCTCAGCGCGCTGGTACCGGCGCGAACGGCCTCCTACTTGAGCCTCTGGTTGAGCAGCTCGGATCCTCTTATTCGCCAGGCAGCGGTTGAGGCAGCCGGCCATTTGCCTCCCGAACAGCGTCTGCCCATACTCACGCCCGTGCTGGAAGACCCCGTGCTGGGGGTTCGCATGATAGCGGCGGAACAACTCGCAGATCTCCCGGCTGCAAACCTAAGTACTCAGGCAGAGCGGGTCGCTGCGGTCAACAAGGAGTATCGTAAGGTCCAGTCACAACACCTTGATATGCCCTCGGTATTGGCTCAATTAAGTCTGTTTCAACTGGCGCAGGGAGAAACGCAGGCGGCCGAGGCAGGGCTCTTATCGGCGCTTCAAAAAAATCCACAGTCGAGTGTCGCCAGAGTCAATTTAGCCGATCTGTATCGATCATTAGGCGATGACAGTGCTGCTCGCGCAGTCCTCGAATCAGGTCTGACACTCAGCGCAGACGACGGCGCGATATGGTTCAGTAAGGGACTCTTAGAAATTCGCGACGGCAACCCGCAAGCGGGGCTCAAAGCACTCGAGACGGCCGCGGGCCTCGAAGAGACCCCCGGTTATTATCACTACGTGCTTGCGGTGGCGCAAAACGACCAAGGCCATCCCGACAAGGCGCTATCTACCCTTGAACAGCTCCATCGCCTAGCTCCTGGGCAACCCAATGTCCTGTCAGCCCTCATGCAATACAGCAACATCGCGGGGGATCGGCCCGCTGCCGAGCGTTATCGAGAGGAACTGCGCGCCACGCTTAAAGCAGCCGGTCTGCAATAGCCCCCATTTAGACGCCACACGGCCGATCAGCGCTGCTGACGCACCAGCTGAAGTCGCACCGTCACAGGGATCACTCGGCTGATTGCCGCCAAACCAGCAATACTTTGCAACGCGGCGACACCGGACTCTAAGCCAAACTCGGAGGCCGTTAGTAGAATGGGCTCCACGCTAACGACGCTGAGCCCTTGCTCGTTAGGTGCCACCTGCAATGTCGCGGTCCGGTTAACAACCTGCCCATGAAGATCAATGGCTAAGGTCGTTTCGATAATGTGACTTTGAGTGGCGCTCACCGCACTGGGTGCCAACTGGGCCGTAATTTTTGCCTCTGGAAACAAACCCACCTCGAACAACAGTTCCTTCATCCGCTCGTTGCGGATACCCACATTGGTCTCAACCGCATTGAGCGCCACACGGATATCTACCTGGCCCTCATCAGTGACTGACCCGACAACGGACTCAAACTGACTCAGCTCTCCCACCGCATTATTTTTAATGGAAATAAATTGAATGATCGA
>JABJAS010000340.1 GCA_018666055.1 Halieaceae bacterium
ATATCGAGTGCGCCGACCACGCGATCTTCGGTAGACCCTAAAGGCAAATCGACGACAGGAATCGTGATACTGGTCGTGGCGGGAGGCGACGAGGATTTACCGCAGAAATCACAGAGCCCCGGTTGCGGTTGATTCGGATCGCATTGATAAGGGCAGTTTTTGACGACATCGATTTTTGGCAGTAACGCCGCTAAAGCACGAATGGTGGTGGACTTGCCTGTGCCGCGTTCGCCTAGAACCAAAACGCCCCCGATACCGGGATCAACGGCGGCAATTGTCAGTGCCCGTTTCATATCATCTTGACCGACGATAGCGGTAAATGGATAGGCGGTGCTCATGTGTGTCCTCAGTGACTGCGGCGTCGGATGCATGTAAAGCCCCGATTCCAGAAATGTGAAAAAGAAGCTATCCGGGCGAGTGTCATGCAATTTATACTAATAGGCTGTGAATTGTTATTGATGGTTATATCATGGCCAAGCCGCTGACGCCTGCTTTGGATGCGGAACAATTCGCTGTCACACTCGACGGGAACGTGACACTGCGCGGTTACCAAGGTGAGGTCTTAGAGGGCGCTCCCTTGGTGTTGCTGCACAGTATTAACGCGGCGCCGAGTGCCATGGAAATTCGCCCGTTATTTGAGCATTACCGCGATAAGCGGCCGGTGATGGCGCCCGATTTACCGGGCTTTGGCCTCTCTGATCGCCCAGCGGTATCGTACTCGAGCGTGCAGTATGCGCAGTGGATCGCAGAATGGCTGAAAGCGTTTCACAGCCCCCCTGATGTTGTCGCGCTCTCGCTAACGGGCGAGTTTGTGGCCCGCGCTATCTTGGAGCAGGGCACCCGCATTCGCAGTCTGACATTGATTTCGCCCACAGGAATGGGAACGGCGAGTCCGCCCTCGCTACCGAGTGGTTCCCGCCTTGATCGCGTGTTGAATTCGCCTTGGGTGGGGAAGTCGCTGTTCCGGGCCTTAACTACTAAGGCGAGTATCCGCTGGTTTTTAAATAAGGCGTTTGTCGGTCCAACGCCTGAGTATCTCGTGCAGTATGCATGGGAGACAGCTCGGCAACCCGGCGCTCATCTAGTACCCCTCAAGTTTTTGACTTTTAGGTTGTTCACTGAGCAGGCCATGTCCCGCTTGTATAGTCGGCTGACATTGCCGTGTTTGGTGCTCTATGACGACGATCCCAATATTGGCTTTGAGCGTCTATCTGAATTGGCCGATGCCAATGATCAATGGACGATTAAACGGCTTGTCCCGAGCATGGGTTTACCCCATTGGGAATTGCCCGCCGACACGATCAAAGCGCTAGATGATTTTTGGGGACTGTCGGCCGAAGACGCGGCGCTATCGGATGATGTCGCTGAGCAGAGTGCGCGCCGCCAGTCTGCCTGAGAGTGTGGCCATCGGCACGCCCGGGCCAGGGTGAACACTACCGCCCGATAGATAGAGGCCTTTCAAACGACTGCGAGCACCTGACCGAGTAAAGCTAGACCAAATACCATGCGACGCGCCGCCATAGAGCGAGCCGCCACTCCCGGGAAAGCGGCGATGCCAGTCAGCTGGCGTGGTCGCAACACAGTCATCGTCACCAAAGCTGAGCGTTAATCCGCAGCGGTCGAGTACAGCGAGGGCGTTGTCTCGGATGTGATTGACCTCATCCGTCGACCACGTCTGTTTGTCCCCATTGGCAGGCGCATTAACCAACATGAGTAGTCGCTCTGCCGCATTATGTTTTCCAGTAGGGCCACGATCTTGCGCACACACATAAACGGTGGGTTTCGTGGGAACGTTACCGTCTTCAAAAATAGTATTAAATTCGCTGGGGTAGTTCGATTCGAAGAAGACATTATGGTGGTCGAGGTTGAAGCCAGACGACTGACCTTTGATGCACCAGGTGAAGGCAGACAGCGCGCGCTGGTTGGTTGGCCGCAGCGTCACGGCAGAGGCAGCCGATTCTCCAAGTTGACCGGTAGCAATGGCTTGCGTATCGCCGTTAAAGATCACGGCGTCGGCTGTTAAGACAGTCCCGTCGTCTAATCGCACGCCCACCGCTTTTCTATTTTTCACCAAGACTTCATTCACGTGGGTATTGAGGTGCAGGTCGACGCCCAGCTCCTGACCTAGGTCAGCCATTGCCCTGGCAAGCCGGTGCATACCGCCATCCACTAACCAAACGCCGTCTAATTCAACATGCGCAATCAGCATTAAGGTGGCCGGTGTACTGAGTGGCGAGGATCCCACGTAGGTCGCGTAGCGCCCGAATAATTGCTGCAGTCGTTCGTCTGAAAAAAAGCCGCCCAGTGCTCGCCATAGATCGGGTGATGGCCGTGCTGCGAGTAACGAGCTGGGGGGGTGCTGACGCAATACGCGGCCAACCAGTGACAGTGGATTGGGTTTGGTTGCCGCCATGAAAGTGGAAGACAGTGCCCTATGAATCTTTTCACTCTGCGCGTAGAAGCGATCGAAGCCGGTTGCATTATCGCTGCCCGCAAACTGCGCTATTGATTCGCGCGACTGTTCGCGATCTGGATACAGATCCAACAGACCGCCATCGGTCCAAGCGTGACGCGCAATGACGGTGCTGTCGAGTAGTGTGAGACGCTCGCTGAGCGAAGTGCCGGCATCCTCGAAGAGCTGTTCAAACACCGACCGCATGGTGAGTACCGTGGGGCCGCCGTCAACGCTAACGTCATCGACTTCACGGGTATGCATTTTACCGCCGGGTGTGGCAGCGCGCTCGAGTAGGGTGACACGCACCCCAGCCAGCGCTAGGTCGATGCTGGCTGACAGCCCTCCCGCACCGGCACCAATGATAATCACATGCCGCTGGGTCACACCATTTTCCATTTGCGAGACGCCGGTCGCGTCACCGCTCTCTGATGATAAATAATTAACGCTAAGCCGACGACTAATGGTACGGCCCACAGCCCGGGTTGCAGTGCGAGCTCCGGTAATAAACGAACCGCACCAAACGCAAAGAAAGCGGTATAGACAGAAATACCCGCCCCGATCAAGCACTTGATATGCTCTTTAATGCGGTCTGTGGGCAGCGGATGCGGCTTGTAAATAAACCACAAGTTAGTGGCAACCGTCGCAAAGCCCACCATCGAAATACCCATCATCATGGGTTCGGTTTCGGTGGCGCCGCGGACAAAACAGTTGGTAGAAGCAACGCTTAATAGCACCTGTGAAAGCAGGTTATGCCAGGCACGATTGGCCAAATGATTTCGTTTATTGCGCAGGCTTAACCAGCCTTGCCAAGCTAGGTTCACCGTCAGCGTAGCGAGATACAGCATCATCCAACCAAAAATATTGCTGATAGCTCTTGGGTCGCCAAAGACGGGATGATCCGCAAGATGCGGATGTGTACCGATGGGATCAGAGAGGGTCGTCAGGCTAATGGCCACTGCGGTAAAACCCGTGACGATCATGGTTTGTACAAACAATGTACCCGCCCGGCGGTGCAGCTGCCCTCCCTTGCGGCCCGCAATGGGTATCCAAATGACAATTAGGCCAATAGCACCGGTGAGAATGTGTAATCCAACAAGCCATTCAAACAGCGTGTGGGTCGACACCATTACACCCCCCCTCCATACTGTGACAAGAAAATGGGATGCGTGTGATGGCAACGGATAATTTGTATATACCCCCCAAGCCCCTGTCGCTCTGGTCTGTTGTGGCGCTGGCGCGTGTGCTGTGGAAAGGGGACGGCAATTTGCTTGAGTTGCTGCCGGCTGCGGCTTACCGCTTTGATGTTGGCAACCTTGGCTACTCGCGCCGTTCCACCGTGTTGTTCAATGATCCCGATACGGTCCGCGAGATTATGCGCGATGCAGAAGGCGTTTTCCCGAAAAGTGATTTGATGGTGAGCGCGCTGGAGCACTTGATTGGCGACAGTATTTTTGTCACTGATGGAGCGCGCTGGAAGCGGCAGCGGGCGATGATCGACCCGGCTTTTTCTCATATGCGCATCAGTCACGCCTTCACGGCGATGCAGTCCGCGGTGGATGAGCACTTGATGTCGTTGCGCGACAAGGCAAATTCGGGTGAGGTTTTTTCGCTGGACTTGGCCATGAGCCACCTGACAGCGGACATTATTTGCCGGACCGTCTTCTCGACGCCATTGCAGTCGGGGGTGGCGGTTGATGTGTTCGAAGATTTTACGTTGTTCGAAAAGTCGGCGGTTCAAGTCGATGTGTTGCGCTTGATTTTCAAGCCGGCGTGGAGTGAATTCCCCCAACCGCCCGAAGTGCTCAACGCCTGCGAGCGTATCCGACATCATCTTGGTGTATTGGTCGACTCCCATCTCGACGATCCCAGCGGTTTTGACGACATCGCCAGCAGCGTGATTGCCGCTCATGATCGTGACAC
>JABJAS010000341.1 GCA_018666055.1 Halieaceae bacterium
CAAGTGTATGCGCGACAGTGTGCCGCTATTGAACCCGACTGGTTACTGCGAGTGAATCCTCAGGTGCTCAAGCGACATCATTACGAGCCTGCGTGGCAGCGCCGCAGTGGTCGGGTAATGGTTAAAGAGCGGGTGACGCTTTACGGCTTAACAATCAGCGATGGTCGACGGGTTCACTTTGGTGAGATTGATGCTCCCACCGCACGGGATATTTTTATCCGAGATGGACTGGTCGCGGGAAACGTCATGAAGCCGCCGCGCTTTCTCCGTGACAATCTGTCCCTTATACGCTCGGTGGAGGAGCTGGAGTCGCGCACTCGACGCCGCGATCTTTTGATCGAGGAGGAGGCGTTGGTGCGTTTTTATGACGAGCGTCTGGGGCCCAAGTGTGTGGGTATCGCGTCGCTCATCAAATGGCTCAAACAGGATCGCAACCGGGAGCAGCACCTTTTGCTTCAGCGTGAGCAGATTCTGGTACGCGACCCCGGCGCCGAAGTAGAGGCACAGTTCCCCCCCACCCTGCACTGGCAGGGCGTGGATTATCAGCTGCGGTACCAGTTTGAGCCCGGTCGCCAGAACGACGGGGTATCGATCACAATCCCGCTGCCGCTGCTCAATCGCGCGCCGCGTTACCTGTTTGACTGGCTGGTGCCGGGCTTGCTGCGGGACAAATGCATTGCGCTAATCAAGGGGTTACCCAAGGCGAGTCGTAAGCAGCTGGTGCCCGCGCCTGATGTGATCGACGCCGCTTTGACGGCACTCACGGTAGAGGACACGGATCTCTGCGCGGCGCTGGGTCGCGTGCTCAAGCACCAGCGGGGGGTTCAGGTGAGCCCCTCAGAGTGGCAGCCGGCACAGCTCGAAGATTTTTATCGCATGAATATTCGCGTGGTAGATGCCGCGGGAAAATTGTTGGGGCAGGGCCGCGACATGGCAGCACTCGTGACGGAGTTCAGAAGCGGTGAGACGACTGCCACGACATCCCGAGCCGGTTCCCCCGAGCGCGCTGCTGTGGAGCGTTGGGATTTTGGCGACCTGCCCAGGGTGTGGAAATCCCAGGCCGCCGGACTCGAGGTAATCGCCCATCCTGCATTGGTGCCCGAGGCAGATGGTGTGGCAATTCGCCTGCTCGATTACCCCGGTGAGGCTGCACTAGTGCACGAGGCGGGCTTGGTGGCGCTGGCGATTAAACAGGCCAGTCAGTTGGTCAAGTCATTGCGCAAGTCGCTGCTAGCGGGAAACGAACTCACGCTGGTCTTTGCGGCGTTGGAAGTCGACCGTAAGCGGCTGGTAGAGGATATTATTGCGGCGGTGGCGCATCAGCACCTGCGAGGTGCTGACCCACCGCGTAACGAGGCGGCTTTCAAAGCGTGGTTTGATGTGCTGCGCAACGACTGGCATGCAGAGACGGTCACGGTCGCAGGACAGCTCGGAGAGGCACTCAAGGCCTGGGCTGCTGCCCGCACGGCGGCTGCCCAACTGGGTAGCCAGGATTATCTCGATAGCCAACAGGACTGCTGGCGCAATATGACGACGCTTTTGGGGAGTCACAGCGTGCGCCATGCCGGCACCGAGTGGCTCGCGCAGTATCCGCGTTACGCTAAGGCAGCGGAGCACCGTATTAGCAGGCTGAATGGTCAGTACCTCAAGGATCAGAAGGCACTGCAGTTGCTGTCCTTATGGATAGAAAAACTGGATGCCGCGACCCAGCACTACCCCGGTTTGATTCGCTCGTCCGACGAGGCGTATGAGTATCGATGGATGCTCGAGGAATTTCGGGTGTCACTCTTTGCGCAGCAAATGAAGACCCGACTACCCGTATCCAGCAAGCGCCTCGAACAACAGTGGCAACGGGTGCAGCACTGGATGGATGAACATCCCCGTTGAAGCCCCCGTGACCCGCGTGCACAATAGCGTTACAGTTACGCCCGAAGAGAGCCCAGAGCGCCTCGGTATGTTGCGGTACGCCACAAATTGTTTCCCCAATTCACGCGCCTCGTCAGCGGCGATAGCCGCGTTCGTCTGCGCGTTTCGTGTCAGGCGGCGAGCGTTATTCTCGCTCGCCCAAGCAGCGGCCAAAATCTTCACGTTGGCGTTGGCGCTATGGTGCGCGCTTTTACCGGCCCATGGACAGGCAGAGACCGATCCTTGGGAGGGTTATAATCGCTGGATGTTTGGCGCCAACGACGGCTTGGATCGTTACCTTGTTAGGCCGGTTGCCAAAGGTTACGACGTCATCATGCCCGAAGTCGGTCGTGTGGGAGTCAACAATTTTTTCAGCAACTTCTATGATTTTAACAGCGTGCTCAACGCGGCTCTGCAGGGTCGGTTTGAGCAGGCGCTGAACAATACTTTTCGAGTAATCACCAACACGACGGTGGGGATATTCGGTCTGTTTGATGTCGCGAGCAAGGCGGGTATCCCGCGCTACGACACCGACTTTGGCCACACGCTACACCTATGGGGTGTACCCCGAGGCAATTATGTTGTGTTGCCCCTTCTGGGACCCAGCACCGTGCGCGGCGCCACCGGCACGGCTTTTGATGCCTTCGCATCGCCCACCGGACAGCTGATCAACGACGAAGTCTTCTGGGGTTTGCGCTTTGTCAATATCATCGATTTACGCGCCGGGCTTCTCGACGCCGAAGCGGTGATTACCGGTGATCGTTACGTTTTTTATCGCGACGTTTACCTGCAAAATAGGGCGGTGCTTGAGTCGGGAGGGCAAGTGAAGGATGACTTCTCTGAATTTGACAACGACTGGGACGAGGAAGCGTTTTGATTCCCCACCGCTACTGGTTGCAAAACTGCTGACATGACCCAGATCGGGGCCGTGTTAGTCGTGGACGATCAGGAAGCGCGCGCAGCCGCGTTGATCGCCGCGCTGGATGATCCCTGCCACCGTTACGAGATTACACCGCAAGCCCCTGACATTGAGGCGGTGCTGGGTGCTGACAGCCCGTGGGATTGCGTGATCTGTCACGTCGAGTTGCTGCATGTGTCCTGGGCCTCAGTGCGTCGTGCCATGCGCTCGTTTGATGTGCAGGTGCCGGTGCTGGCGGTGAGTGACCACCGCGACATGGGTAGCATGACCACCGCGCTGGGTCTGGGTGCGGCCAACTTTTTTGTGAACCCCGCAGAGAAACCGGGTCTGGTGCTGCGCGCCATCGAGCGTGGCGTGCATCACCGGCAGCTGCAGCGCGATCTGGTGGAGTCCAACGAGAACCTTGAGCGCGCCAATGCCGAACTCAGTCACTCGCTGCGGATACTGGAGCAGGACCAGGCGGCGGGCCGGCAAGTGCAAAAGGCAATGTTCCCTGCGCACTCACTCAAGGCGGGGGATTACTGGTTCAGTCACCGTATTCTGCCGTCGCTCTATTTAAGCGGCGACTTCACTGACTACTTCAGGGTGGGCGAGCACCAGGCGGTGTTTATTCTGGCGGATGTGTCGGGCCATGGGAGCTCGTCTGCGTTTGCCACTGTTCTCCTGAAAAATCTCTTTGCCCGCAAGCGCTCTGACTACCTCCGTCGCGACGACAAAACCGTGACCCAGCCAATTGAAATGCTGACCCTCGCCAACCGCGAGCTGCTTGAATTGCACGTGAACAAATACGCCACCATGGTGGTGGGGTGTCTCGACTTTGAGCGCCACACCCTGCAATACTCCGTCGCCGGTCACCTACCCAAGCCCGTTCTCATGACCCCGGGCCACATTCAGTATCTGCCGGGAGAGGGCATGCCTGTGGGGCTGACGCCCGAGGCGACCTATGGCCTTGATGAAATCGCTTTGCCCGAGACCTTTATGCTGGTGCTGATGTCTGACGGCGTATTGGAAACCATCGACGAGGTGGATCTGATCGAACGCGAGAAAACTTTGTTGGCGCGACTCAGTGGCTCTCTGGAAAAACCGGGTGATCTGATTCGCCGATTGGATCTCGGTGACATCACCTCAGACGATTTGGCTGACGATATCGCAGGGCTCTTTGTGAGCAGGGGGGTGAGGTGAGCGATTGCCGGATTTGTGCAGCGTCCAATGATGGGGCCCACGTTCTCAAGTTACAGGGGGATGTCCGCCTCACTATGTGTACCGCACTTGATCAGTATTTTCAGGGCATGTTTGCCGAGCCCGATTTCGTGAGTGTGTGGGTGGATGTAACCGAAGCCGATGGCCTCGATAGCACCACGCTGGGCATGCTTGCCCAGTTGGCGATTCAGACGCGCGAGCGCTTTCATTTTCGGCCCGCGATCTTCAGTATCAATCCCAGTATCGATCGTCTGCTCGATACCATGGGGTTTGATCAGCTCTTTGAGCGTCGTAACGAGTGCTGCAACACCGATGCCAGTATCAAGGAGATTCCGGCCGTGGCCTGCGAAGAGGGCGAGGTTGCAAAGCAGGTACTCGCTGCGCACCGCACGCTCATGTCGATCAGTGACGAGAACGCGGGCGCATTTCGGGATCTGGTGACGACCCTTGAGCGCGCAGAGGACATGCAGCCAGCGCCTTGACGCCGGCTGGCGAGTGAGTAGCAGTAAGCAGAAGCGGTGAGTTAGTCGCCTTCGGTCAGTGCGTACATTTTGTCGATAACCGCCTCGACCTGAAGCTCCAGAGAGGCGTAATCCATTTCGGCCACCAGCTCCAACTTGAGTTCGTGGAGCAGCTCTATGACTTCTTTGAGTCCTTCTTCGTTGGACATGGTATTCCTCGGTGTGTCACGTGTAGAGGCATTATAGAAAACAACAGGGTGGCCTGCCTATTAGGTGCAATAATTATCCTGATACCACTGCGCGCTCCGGCGGCGCCGAACAAAACGCCATGGCTTCGAGCAGGGTGTCCGCACCCGACTCAGTCTTGTGGGACTGTTCACTCAGGTGCCGGCGGTACTGCCGCCCACCATACTGGCCCTGATACAACCCCAGCATATGCCGGGTGACGTGATGCAGCCGGGCCCCTTTTGAGAGCTGCTCGGTGATGTAGGGCAGCATTGCTTCAATGGTCGCTTCACGACTGGCACTGGCGCTATCGGTGGCGTCAAACAGCCCCGCGTCGACCTCGCTTAGGAGCCATGGGTTCTGATAGGGGGCTCTCCCCAGCATCACGCCGTCGACTCGATCGAGGTGGCTGCGACAGGCATCGAGTGTGTCGATGCCACCGTTAATAACAATGGTGAGCTCGGGAAAGTCCTGCTTTAAGCCATACACCCACTCGTAATTGAGTGGCGGGATCTCGCGGTTCTCTTTGGGGGATAAGCCCTGCAGCCAAGCCTTGCGCGCGTGCACAATGAACACCTCGGCCCCCCCCTTTGCCACTGTCCCGACAAAGTCGACCAGCTCCGAGTAGCACTCTTGATGATCTATGCCGATGCGGTGCTTTACGGTGACCGGAATGTCGCAGGCGTCGCGCATGGATGCCACGCAGTCGCGCACGAGCTTGGGTTCGGCCATCAGGCAGGCGCCAAAGCGACCATTCTGTACTCGATCAGACGGGCAGCCGCAGTTGAGGTTGATCTCATCATAACCCCACGCTTCACCGAGCTTGGCGCAGGCCGCGAGATCCGAAGGCGAGGCGCCGCCGAGTTGTAAGGCCACCGGGTGCTCTTCGTCATTAAAACGCAAATGCCGCTCGACATCGCCGTGCAGCAGTGCGCCCGTCGTCACCATCTCGGTGTAGACTCGCGCGCGGCGCGTGAGGGTGCGCCAGAATCGCCGGCAGTGTCGGTCGGTCCAGTCCATACAGGGCGCCGTATTGAACCGCCAAGGACTGTGCCGAGTGTTGTGCGCCTTCAGATCTGTCACCAAATGCCACCCGTAAGAGATTGAAAGACGATAGCGCTTCTTGTGATGCTACGCAGCGCCGCATACTTCGTCTTAAAAGGTGCGTAGGATACCGCCCCGAGACGTAATCTCTCAGGGTTGTGGTGCGGTAAAATCACCGCCGTTTGCCGAGATCAGGCGGTTTTTTTTTCAACAGGATGTTGGCTTTGCGCATACCCCTTTGTATTACTTTGCTGCTTATTGGCGGACTTCCGCTTGAACTCGCTTTCGGCGACCAGGCAGTATCCCGCGACGCGGCCGCCACCGGCGGGAACATGTCGCCCGGCAGCGCCACCGAAATCGTGACCGATGAGGCGGTGCTGACCAGCGAGGCCGTGCCGCCAGACGAGCGCTTTATCGATCGCGCCAAGCTGGCCTTTGAAGAATCTGAACTGGTCTTTGTGCGCTCCTTCAACAACGCGCCTTTTTTGCCGGTGGCGTTTTTGGGCAATACCCATTACGGCGACGCGATGGTCAGCGAGGAGGGCGGAACTCCCGACACCGCCGGCAAGCGCTATAGCTTGAACTCGACCAGCCATTACGCTGGCGTGCCTTTTCTGCTCAATAAGCGCAGCGCGCTGGTGATAGGCGAGTACCTCTCCTACACAGATTTCAGCGTCGAGAACGGCGAGGATTTTTCGCTCACCAGCGCCACACTGGCCGCGGGGTATCTGTATCAGATCAATCCAGACTGGCAGCTAATTGGCGCGATTGTGCCGTTTTATCATCACTCCAGCCTGGGTGAGCGCGGCGAGGATTACTGGCAGGTCATGGGCGGCGCGGTGACACGCTACACCCGCAATGAACGGTTGTGGTGGCTCTTCGGTGTGGCATTTGACGACTCGGATTTTGGCACCACCTGGATACCTTACGTGGGGGCATCACTCGTCCTTAACGAGCGATGGAGCGTGAGCGCGCTGTTGCCCTGGCCGCAGGTGATCTATGCCCCGAGTAAAGACTGGTTTGTCTCGGCCGGCGCCTCCTACTCTGGCAGCAGCTGGGCGGTGAATAGTGCCACGGGGGCAGTGGGCCTGAACCTGAGCGGGTTCGATTTTGGTTTTGGTGGGGGTATGCGACTGAAAGGCCCCCTGTGGCTGGAGGCGACTGCCGGGGTGGGGGGACTCCGTGGCCTCACCATTACCGACGGCGACGTGAGCGGTCCGAGCATCGATGTGAGTAGCAGCCCGTTTATTAACCTCAGCCTGACTTTTCGGCCCTCCTTCGCTGACTGAAATCGTCGCCGAGGTGCCCGCCGGGCGAAAGCCGATACGTGCTGGATCGCTCGTGATTGCCGTTACGCGTTGGTCATAAAAATCCCCCATACTGTGCGCTGCCTGGCGATGACCTGACCGAGACCTCCGATGCCTACACCGCTCCGACGCCGCACACTCATACACGCCACGGGCGCCTCCCTGGGCGCGCTCTCGCTGCGAGGGTTCGCCATCGATAAATCTGCTGCCGCGCACTTTACCCACGGCATCGCCAGCGGTGACCCGCTGGCCGACAGGGTGATCCTCTGGACACGGGTGCTGCCCGGTAGTGGCAATGTAAACCCAGTGCCCTGCACGTGGCAGGTGGCCACCGATGAGACGTTCGACACGATCATCGCTAGCGGCGAGGCGGTTGCCCGCGCCGATCGGGATTACACCGTCAAGGTCGACGCCGCGGGCCTCGCCCCCGGTCAGAGCTACTGTTACCGATTCATGGCCCATGGCGTTGCTTCGCCTATGGGCTGCACTCGCACGCTGCCCGTGGGGGCGGTGAGTGCGTTCAAGATGGCGGTGGCGTCGTGCTCGAATTACCCGCAGGGGTTTTTCCATGCCTATCGTGATATTGCCGAGGCCAAGCTCGACGTGGTGCTGCACTTGGGTGATTACCTTTACGAGTACCCGGTGGGTGAATACGTAAACCCGATTGCCGAGGAACAGCTGGGGCGCAAGGTCGAGCCCGAGCACGAAATCTTAGTGCTCGAGGACTACCGCATGCGCCACGGGCTGTACCGCACCGACCCCGACCTGCAGGCCGCCCACGCGGCGCACCCGTGGATCACGGTGTGGGACGACCACGAGATGATGAATGACACCTGGCGCGCGGGGGCCGAGAACCACGACGAGGGCGAGGGGGATTTCTTTAAGCGCATTCATGCCGCGCGGCAGGCCTACCATGAGTGGATGCCGATCCGTACCGGCGCCGAGGGCGATCAAGGGGTGATCTATCGCGCGTTTCAGATCGGTGACCTTGCTGACTTAATGATGCTCGACACCCGCTTGGTGGGCCGCGACGAGCAGCTCGACTACGCCAAAGGCATCGAGCAGGCCGGCAGTGTGGAGGCGTTTCTTAAGAACGACCTGTACAACCCGGAGCGGCAAATGCTGGGTACAGAACAGGAAGTCTGGCTGCAGCGGGCGCTGCAAAACAGCAAAGCCCGGGGCGCCACGTGGCAGGTGCTGGGGCAGCAGGTGCTCATGGGCAAACTCAATATTCCGGTGATCCCCCCCGAGGAGCTCGCCCAGCTCGAGCTCTCGGCATACGTTCGGCCGCGGGTCGAGCAGACCCAACAGCTCGCCCCTTACGGCTTGCCCTCCAACCTCGACGCCTGGGACGGTTACCCCGCCGCACGGGAGCGGCTCTTCGGCATGCTCGCGGCTCACGCCACCAACCCGGTCTCCTTGGCGGGCGATACCCACAACGGCTGGGCGTTTAACCTGACTAGCCAAAAGGGCGAGGCCGTGGGAGTGGAGTGGGGCACCCCGGGGGTATCAAGCCCGGGGCTTGAGAACTACGTGCCGCTGCCCCCCGAGCAGATGCAGGCATTGCTAAAAGGCGCCAGCCCGGAGCTCGTGGCGGCGGACACAGCCCAGCGCGGCTGGACCGAGGTCACGCTCACCCCAGAGGCGGCCACCGCCCAGTGGCGGTTCGTGTCCAGCGTGACGGAGCCCACATTCACTTCGACAGCCGGCGCATCGCTCACTGCCCGCTCAGGTGCGCGGCGTTTGGATGAATCCCGCGCGTAGCTCAGAGCCGTAGACCTGTTCTCAGTGATCACCTGCACCGTTTTCTGTGGGCAGCGCAGGGCCAGCCACTAAAAACGTGCAAAAGGTGACAGTCAGCCTAAAAAGGGCATAAGTCATGGTTTCCTCCGCTAATTTTGTCGCCGAAAGCGGGTAAGTTGTTACTCCATGGACGGACTTTACACCTGTGATATCCCCCTTCAGGGGCTGAATCGGTGCGGCGCGCTGGTTGCGGCGCACAGTCTCGCCTGGTTTTTTACGACATCTAAAATTAATCCATCGAAGGAATCCCCATGCGACGTGCATCACTAATAGTAAGTAGTGGCAGTAGGGGGTTCGGCGCGGTCATGAGTTTTC
>JABJAS010000342.1 GCA_018666055.1 Halieaceae bacterium
CAAAAGAGCGCCCCTGTTACAACTGGCCGGACTTATTGTCCGAAGTTGTACTTTAAGGTCAGTCCATAAGAGGCTGGCTGGTTAGGATAGCCGCTGATACTGCCTGCCTGCGCCACAGAGGGAAACGCCGACAGCAGATACTCGTCGTCGAAAATATTACGGCCCCACAGGTTGAACTCCATGCCATTACTCCAGCTCATACCGGCGCTGGCATTGACCGTGTTGACCTCACGCCCGGCGATGGAAGAGGGAATATTGTCGACTACCTGCACATCTTCTTCATAAACATGTTCTAAGCGCACATAAGAGTAGGCACCGAGCAGGTCGAAGCTGTAGGAAATGTTGGTATTAGTGGACAGCTCAGGGATGCCTGAGGGTTTCTCACCCGACAGATCCATAGGGCCGTCAGGGCCAAGTGCCCCGGTGAAGGAGTCGTACAGTGGGTCAAGCCAGGTTGCCGCGAACCCGATCCGCAAACCATCAACTGGCAGCCAAGTCAGCTCAACTTCAACGCCATCGGTTGACTGTTTACCGGCATTGGCTAAATTAAAGCCGGTACCGGAGAAGACGTTGGACTGAAAGCCATCGATTTCTTGCATGAAGATGGCCATGTTGAGGGATACGGTATTCCACTGACCTTTTAAACCCAGTTCGTACACCAGCGACTCCTCAGGATCAGCAAAGCGAGTGCCGACTGCAAAGGTGGCAGCGCCTGGACCAAAGCCAACGTTGGGCAGCACCGGATCAGCAGCAGCGAGCAGACGGGCAACGTCTGCAGGAATCGGGCCGCTATCTTGTGACAGGTTCCACGACGTGGCCTTGAATCCCGTGCTGACACCCGCATAGATATTGATTTCCGATGTCAGGTCATAAGCGAGGCGCACCGTATAAGTGGTATCACTGTCGTCAGACTTGCCGTCTTCTACAGAGTTTGGGTAAGTGATGACGGGTGGCAAAAACTGCACCGAGCTGAGCGCGCCCAGTCCCAATGCGTCGAGTGGTAATGCCCCGAACAGGTTGTCGTTGACCACGTTAGCACTGGCATCTTTCTCCGACTGTGTGTGGTTCATACCGGCTGTCAGTGTTAGCGCATCAGTAAGGTCGTAATCAAACTGGACAAACAGCGACAGCGTCTCGTCATCTAAGGTGTATCGTTCAGACTGATTTCCGGTTCCCGTTGCGTAAATGGCGCCGGCGGGTAGACCCAGCGCTGCCTCGACACCGCCGAGTGCGCCTGGTGCACCCGCTGCGGCCAGCAGGATATCGACGTAAGAGCGGAAATCGGGGCCAAGGCCAAAGGTCTCGTCCTGCACGACTTCTTCGTTAAAGTAGAAAGCACCCGCTACCCACTGGAGTGGACCATCGCCGTTAGAGGCGAGCCGAATCTCTTGGGTAAAGGTCTCGATCTCTGTATTCCTGAAATCGCCAGCTTCCGGCAAAATCAGCCGGGCGCTCGTATAATCAACGTCGCCTGATTGAAACTGATCCAGCGTTCTGAAAGCCGTAATCGAAGTGAGTGTGACATTGCTGAAATCGTAATCGATGTGCAGCGACGTCCCTTGAGTCTCAATTTCATTTCTTGGGTCAAAGTCTAGATAGTTGCCATAGGCAAACGGATCGTTCGATACCAAGTCGCCGCCGAGCATTCGCACGACACCGCCCGTCGGACCATCGACCAAGTTCGCGACACCACAGCAGACCTCGTCGATCTCTTCAGCGTCAGTGATCAAGCGTACTTCCATCCGATCGCTTGGGGCCCACAATAGCTGGCCGCGGAAGTTCCAACGGTCGAGTTCATTGGAGTCAGTGCCCAGCGTTAAATTATCAAAATAACCGTCGCGTTCATTCACACTGCCAGAAAGGCTAAAGCCAAAACTGTCTGACAGTGGGCCCGAGACGTCTCCACGAACGATGGTTTGGCTGTAGTTGCCCACAGTGGCGCCAACAGAGCCGCTGAAGCCAGTTAGATCAGGTTTAGCAGTGGTCACGCTAATCACGCCGGCAGACGCGTTCTTACCGAACAATGTGCTTTGTGGTCCGCGTAGTACCTCGATTCGTTCCAGCTTTGGCAGGTCAGCGAGGGCACTGCCGACGCGCGAGCGGTAAACGCCATCAATGAACACGCCTACTGAGGGCTCGATCCCGGCGTTGTTGGCGCCGTTGCCAAAGCCGCGGATGATGAAGTTCGTCTGAGCACTACCTTGTAGCTGGGTTACCCG
>JABJAS010000343.1 GCA_018666055.1 Halieaceae bacterium
AGGGGCACCGGCTGGCCGTTTTAGCGGTCGATCCGAGCTCCCCTGTTGCGGGTGGCTCGATTCTAGGGGATAAAACCCGGATGGAGACCCTGTCCCGTGCTGAAGCCGCTTTTATCCGGCCCTCGCCGGCGGGTCGTGCGTTAGGGGGTGTGGCGGCCAAAACCCGCGAATCGTTGTTGTTATGTGAGGCCGCGGGGTTTGATGTGATATTGGTCGAGACAGTGGGTGTCGGGCAGTCAGAGCATCAAGTTGCCAGCATGGTCGACTTTTTTCTGCTGCTCATGCTGCCCGGTGGTGGCGATGAGTTGCAAGGTATCAAAAAAGGGATTCTTGAGTTGGCCGATGCCATCGTGGTGAACAAGGCCGATGGGGCCAGCGAGTCAATGGCACGGATCACGCAGCAGCATTATCGTGGGGCGATGTCGTTGCTGAGTCACGACGGATTCTGGGAGCCACAAGTGATGACCTGCTCGGCGCTCAACGGGCTGGGGCTTGAGGCCATTTGGGAAATGATCTCTCAATATGCCGACCTGGCTCGCGCTCAAGGCGCATTTGAGCAAGCGCGGGCGGATCAGAACCTAACGTGGATGCATCAGCTCATCGACGAGCTCCTGCGCGCGTCGGTCTCTGGGCATCCTTCGGTACAGTCAGCAATGGCCGATGTCGAAGCTGAGGTGAGACAAGCAAAAACGACACCGCTAGCCGCTGCACAAAGTATCTTGGCATTGTCTCGGCAACCCGTCTGAGTGAGAAGGGTCATCGGCGTGAACGTTTTGTTGTGATCCGGACAGGCATCATGGCCACGGTAGTGAGTTGCTTGGCGGTTTGTCCTAGGCGCTGGGATCAGCGACCAGAGCCTGAGATTCGGACAGGGCGTCACTGAGGATTGGGCAGGCAGCGTCGAGGGCCTGCTGCTCCACGCTATCGCCGCTGCAGAGCGCCATTAGATAGGGCAGTGCATAAGAGGAGGCGGCGATGCATTCTCCATCGATAAAAACGTCGAGACTGTCGTTGTGCTCCCGCCAAGCTAGTCGCGTGTCTGCAGACAGTCTGACCCTCCCGGTGTGCGAGGGAGTCGAAAAGCACGCCCTGTTGTCTGCTAACGAATCACCTTGCTCGGTCAGTATTTCGCCGAGCCACCGGCCATCGTCGAGTGCGTCTATTGCGTTCGCGATAGCGTCTCTCGCATTGGCAAGGTGCGCCACGGTGATTTCCCCGGGTCTGCTGTCGAGTACGGAGGTGGCGCCGTCTTCTAACAGCGATGCCGTGGAAAGGCGCTCTAGTACAGCGTCAGTGCGACGCGCCAAGAGTGCGGCGATGGGAGGCGCCCGGAGGCCAATCGAAAAGGTCATGCTCGCGCTGCGAGCAATCCCCCAGTGCGCTATCCCCGGGGGCACATACAGTGCATCGCCAGGGTTCAACAAAAATGTGGCGTCCGGTTCGAATTCGGGGATCAGATTAAGACCATTGCTACCTAGCTGAGGGGTGTTCTCGTCGCAAGCGGGACCCAAATGCCACTCCCGTTGACCCAGCCCCTGCAGCAAGAATACGTCGTAACGATCGAAGTGAGGTCCGACACCAGCGCCTTCCACTGCGTAGCTCACCATAACGTCGTCAAAGCGCCAGTTAGGTAAAAAAGACGGGCTGAGGCGCAGCTGATGGATCGCCGGATGCCAGCGATCCATTTGTTGCACTAATAAGGTCCACAAGTCTTGCCGCTGAAAACTGGTGTCACTAAAGGGTCCATCAGCCTGACCCCAGATCCCCTTGTCTTGCCAGATCAGCCGGCTTTCGATGTCTGGGTCTAAGGCAAACCCCGCGAGCTCATCTGGGGTGATGGGGGAGCGAAAAGCCGGTATCGCCTGCGGCAGATACAAGGGTTTTCGCTGCCAATACTCTGCGAGAAACAGTTGCGCTGAAATGGGCAGCTTCATCTCGATGATTGGCTTGCCTACTCGCTAATTTTGGCGGCAAGATCAGCCGCATAACCCGTATAGGTCTGAGGCGTGAGCGCGACGAGTCGAGCTTTTGCATCGTCCGGTATCTCAAGCGACTGGATAAAATCATGTAACGCGTCAGCGTCAAGGCGTCGACCTCGAGTGAGGGCCTTGAGTTTCTCGTAGGGCTCCGGCACGCCATAACGACGCATAACGGTCTGAACTGCCTCGCCGAGTACCTCCCAGGCGTCATCAAGGTCTGCCAGCATTGGTGCACTCGCAACCTCCAGTTTACTGATGCCCCTTTGTAACGATTGCAGAGCCAATAGTGAGTAACCCAGGGCAACGCCCATGTTTCTCAGTACCGTGCTGTCCGTCAGATCCCGCTGCCACCGGCTAACGGGTAACTTCTGTGCTAAATAGCTCAGTAGCGCGTTCGAGAGCCCAAAGTTGCCCTCGGCGTTCTCAAAGTCAATCGGATTGACCTTATGCGGCATCGTTGAGGAACCCACTTCGCCCTCAATGACTTTTTGTTTAAAGTACCCCAGCGAGATATAGGACCAAGTGTCACGAGCAAAATCGACCAGAATTTGGTTGCTACGCGCCAATCCATCGAAGTACTCCGCCATGTAGTCATGGGGCTCAATCTGTGTAGTGTAGGGATTCCATTGCAAACCCAGGGACGTTACAAATTGCTCAGAGATCGCCGGCCAATCTATCTCTGGGTAGGCGACGCTATGGGCGTTGTAATTGCCGACAGCGCCATTGAGTTTGCCGAGCGGCTGCAGTGCATCCACGATGTCTCGTTGCCGATTAAGGCGCGCCACCACGTTGGCGAATTCCTTACCCAAGGTTGTGGGCGTGGCTGCTTGGCCGTGGGTGCGTGAGAGCATGGGCTGCTCCGCGAATTGCCGTGCTAGGTGCGTTAAAACGGAGGTGACTTCGTCATAAGCCGTCTTCATTGCCTGATGGCCGTCTTTGATCATCAGGGCATGAGCGAGATTATTGATGTCCTCGCTGGTACAGGCGAAATGAATAAACTCAGAGGCGGCCGACAGTTCTTCATTGCCGGCAATCGATTCCTTCAAAAAGTACTCGACCGCTTTGACGTCATGGTTTGTGGTCGCCTCGATCGTCTTAATACGTTGCGCGTCACTTTCTGAAAAGCCACTCACTAATCCCTCGAGCAATGCGCTGGCCTCGTCACTGAACGGGGGCACCTCTGATATCGCTGGGCAAGCGGCAAGTTGGTTTAGCCAGGCAAGTTCGACCGTAACGCGCCGATAGATCAAGCCGTATTCGCTAAAAATACCGCGCAGTGAATCCACCTTGTTGCAGTACCGACCGTCAAGGGGAGATAGGGCAGTCAGTGGGGAGGGTGTCATGGCGTCTGCTCTGCAGTCGGAAAACGCCAGTTTACCATGGCGCGTCGCTGGCTTGCGCTAATGGCTTCCCTTAATGGCTTCCCTTAATGG
>JABJAS010000344.1 GCA_018666055.1 Halieaceae bacterium
CAACAACAGTGGTGCCAGCCTCGCCTACCGGGCGGTCAACCTCGTCTTCAATGGCTCAGGGTACGCGCCCATTCCGATGGTTTACAAAGATGTAGGGCGCATTAAGTTGTACGGCGCCCTGACCGTGCCCGCATCCGGTAACAACCCCGCCGTCACCGTAACCGGCAGCAGCAACGAGTTTATTTCAAAGCCCGCCGACTTGGTTGTCTCGGTTGCGAGTAACCCCGCTACAACCGCCTCTGGCAGCGGATTTATCACAGCCGGCACCAATTTCAACGTGGGCGTTCAAGCGAAAAACTCTCTGGGCGGCACTACCCCTAACTTTGGTCAGGAGAGCTCGGCTGAGACCGCCAAGGTTGCCTTCGTTGCCCTAACCTACCCGACCGGCGGCAGCAATGCGGGCACTCTCACCAG
This sequence comes from Halieaceae bacterium, assembly GCA_018666055.1. Taxonomy (GTDB): domain Bacteria; phylum Pseudomonadota; class Gammaproteobacteria; order Pseudomonadales; family Halieaceae; genus Luminiphilus. The sequence continues at coordinate 415 of JABJAS010000344.1, forward strand.
CGGCAGCTACAGCCTCAGCGGCAGTACTGATGGCGCGGGCACGGTCGTTGCGAGCTTCAATGAAGTGGGCACAATTACCCTTCGAGCTGAAATCGGCGATGGTGACTACCTCGGCGCGGGTAACGTGACCGGCACCACCAGCGGTAATATTGGGCGTTTCTATCCTAATCAATTTTTACTCAGCAGCGATGGCGTCATCGACAGCTGCACGAGCAGTACAGACTACACCTACATGGATCACGCGGGTCTTACCATCGCCTACACCATCACCGCTAAAAATGCGGCTGGGGCGACGGTTACCCATTACGATGCCAGCGACGGTTACGGGGTCGCCGGCATTGCTGCCGTCGCCGAGGCGACCAGCAACAATGGCACGAACTTAAGCTCGCGCCTAACCCATGCCACAACCTCTTGGAATGCTGGCATCTATGCAATTAACGATACTGCCGCTAAATTCGCCCGGGGATCAAGCCCAGAGTCTGAAATTAACTTGGAGATCGGACTAACGCTGACGGATTCGCTTGATAGCAGGAATTTTAATTCTTTGGATATGAACGCCGGCACCAGCGGCAATTGCGCCTCGAACTCCAGTTGTAATAGTCGCGATCTGACAGGCAACCCAAAATTACGCTGGGGCAGAATGGCACTGAGTTCGGCGAGCGGCTCAGAAACCCAAGCACTCGGCATGCCGCTCTTGACCCAGTACTACAACGGCTCGAGCTTCATTACCAACACTGATGACAGTTGTACGACCCTCGCACGATCTAAAATTGAGTTTAACGATGGCGCGATCAATACCGCAGCCAACCTTACGATTGATATTGGCAGCGGGAGCAACAACAGCGCGGGCAGTTCAAGCAACGTAAACCTTTCTAGCGCTGATTTAGTTGTGGTCTCTGGTGATGGCAACCTTTCGTTCTCTGCACCAAGTGATGGGGATCGTGGGAGCTTCACCGTGAATATTGACTTAAGCAATCTACCTTGGCTGAAATACGACTGGGATCTTGACGGCAGTCATGATGACTCACCGCCCGGGGTGACCGGCACCTTCGGGATCTATGGGGGACACAGTAAAATTTTGTTCCGCCGAGAATCAAACTAACCCAAAGGGCCTAAACCCTTACAGGTAATATCTACAACGCGCTGGTGACAACCGTTTTAGAAATAGTATCGCAGGTGCCCACACTGGTGACCGTGTAGATCGTTTTACCGCCCGCGGTTGCCGAAGTACATGTGACCGCTGCCGAGCAGCCACTCATCCCGGCATCATTGGTAAACGAGTAGTTAATTGCGGTGCTCGAGCAGGTGACGCCGCCCGCATAAATCGGTGCATCCGATGGATCGAACGCCACATTCAAGCCAAGATCAGCGCCCGTATCCGCCGCTAAGCTTGCTCGAAGACTGGTGATGTATTCGCTTCGACCTGATGCGTTGTCTTGAACTAAGAGCCCCATGTTGACGGCAAAGGCCGACAAAACGGTAATGACGAAGATCGCGATTGGTAAACCGATACCTTGTTGCTGAAAACTCGACCCAAGGTGATGTACACGCCCATTGGCATTCGCAATACGGTTTATCCAAGCATTTTTTATTACTGACATCATGGCGCGCTCGTTACTTGGATTTCATGCCGAATATTAATCGCCTCAGTCCCATCCACGAAATTGAGATCCAAGCGAACCGACCCGGTACTTTGCAATCTCGAGGAGGCAACACTGAAAGCTGAGCGGCTGGCATTGCTAATCGAGTCAGCAACCAGCGCTCGATTGGGCGCCGATGACGCAAAGCAGGAAGACGTGGCCGGCGTACACTGGGTCGATTTTAGGCCCGACGCCGTGTAGTTCTTATA
>JABJAS010000045.1 GCA_018666055.1 Halieaceae bacterium
CGACGATGAAAAGACGTTTTTCTCCAAAGCCGGCTTGATGGATGCCTTTCCAGATCGTCGCGGTTCTGTGCCCGTTGATCTCGCTTATGGTCTGATCGCTAAATTTTTAGCACCGGATACCTTGACTGAGGTGGACGGCAAAAATTACACCTACGGTGGTGGTTTCGAGAGCTGGAGCGCGTCGGGGGTAACGGGCGTATGGGCCGAAGAAAATACCCGAGACGCGCTGTACGATGCGTTCCGACGCAAGGAGACCTTTGCGACCTCAGGCCCTCGGATGCGAGCTCGGTTTTTCGCTGGAACGGACTATGCTGAAGACATCATGACTGCGGAGTCGATGATCGAGAAAGCCTATGCTGGCGGTGTGCCTATGGGGAGTGACCTCATCACTGCCGGGCAGGCGCCCACATTTATTGCTTGGGCCAGTGCAGACCCCCGAGGAACAGCGTTACAGCGGCTGCAAATCGTCAAAGGATGGGAGAAAAACGGCGAGACTTACGAAGCGGTCTACGATGTGGCCTGCTCGGATGGTTTGCTGCCCGACCCTGAGACGCACCGGTGCCCCGATAACGGCGCGAAAGTGAACCTCGCTGACTGCAGTATCACCGAGGGTGTCGGCGCCACGGAATTGAAGGCCCTTTGGCAGGACCCGGATTATGATTCAGACAGTCGTGCTTTTTATTATTTGCGCGCCTTAGAAAATCCAACGTGTCGTTGGTCGACTTGGGATGCGTTGCGCACCGGCGTGGAACCTAGGCCAGATTTGCACACGACGCTTCAGGAGCGTGTTTGGAGTTCACCCATTTGGGTGCGATGAGCTAGCGGTCAGCAGCGCTCTAATAACAGCGCGCTGCCGCTACCGGCAGCACCACTCGCCGCGACAACACCACTGGTTAACTGTTGCCGGTGCAACTCATCGATCAGCGTGCCTGTCATGATGGCGCCAGTCGCGCCCATGGGATGTCCCAGGGCGATCACACCGCCATTCACGTTCAGCTTGTCGGGTTCAATTTCTAGCGTGTGGCGCGCCTTTACGCAGGTCGCTGCAAACGCTTCGTGAACCTCGAAGAGATCGATACTGTGCGTTGAGCGCCGCTGCTCCTGCAGTAATTTTTGCGCGGCTGTGACGCAGCCACTGACGACCTCCAGCGGTTCGGCACACGCAGTGGTAGTGCTGACCAATCGCGCTTTGGGTTCAATGCCCAGCGTTTTCCCCAACTGTTTATCCCCCATTAAGACCAGCGCGGCGGCGTCACACATGGCCGGGGAGTTGCCCGCAGTGTGTACATGCTGAATGGCGGTCAGTTCTGGAAACTTCTCAAGCTGCATGTGATCGGCGCCGGCTGCGCCGAGGGCAGCAAACGCGGGTGGCAGTGCGGCGAGCTGGTCAAGAGTGAGTGTTCCACGGACACACTCGTCTTGATCGACCCAGCCGTGTGAGGTTTCTATCGCAATGATTGACCTAAAGCGTCCTTCACGTTGTGCCTGTGCAGCGCGCTGCTGGCTTCGATGGGCTACTGCGTCACAGGCTTCACGAGACACACCGAGGCGAGTGGCTATTAAATCGGCACCACTGCCCATCAGCAGTATTTGGTGGGCGAGTGCGTAATCTGGATCGTTAAAGACCCGGGCGTGGTCTGACAGCATGGGCACGCGAGACATCATTTCGATGCCACCTGCCACCATTGCAGTGCTTTGCCCCGCAGCGATTTTCAAACCTGCCAGGGCAATGGCATCGACGCTTGATGAGCAGAATCGGTGCACCGTGAGACCTGCCACGCCCTCAGGCCAACCCGCATAAAGCGCTGACGTCTTAGCGATATTGGCCGCTTGTTCTCCATGCTGGGTGACACATCCGAGGATGATTTCTGCGATACGATTGGGGTCTAGCTGATTGCGCGACGTTAGGGCGCCATAGAGCGGCTTTAACAGTTCAGGAGGGGTTAGTTCATGCAGGCCTCCACTCGGCTTGGCTTTGGTCCGGGCACTGCGAATCGCGTCGTAAATAAAGACCTCTTTCACTGACCGACGCCGACGACAAAGCTGGCGCAGGTCGTGGTGCTGCCGCCCACATTAAACGTCATCATATTCTCGGCCTTGGGCAGCTGATACGCCCCTGCTTGACCGGTGACCTGGCGGGCACAGTCCAACAGCATACGAACGCCAGTGGCCCCCACCGGATGACCCAACCCAATCAAACCGCCACTCGGATTGATCGGAAAATCGCCATCGCGGGTAATACGACCCTCATCTACGGCTTTCCAACTGTCGCCAGGAGCGGTTAGACCGCTATGGTCAATCGCCATATATTCTGTAATCGTGAAACAGTCATGGGTCTCTAAGCCGTCGAGGTCGGAAATGCGGTGCATACCGGCCCGGGTTCGCGCATCCGTCAAGGTTTGCGCCGCATGGGGGAAGATGAGCGGCTGGTCTTTCGATGCGGCGAGCTTCGTCTCTAGCAAAATGGGTGCTGATCGGTGCCCCCATCCTTTGATTCTCGGGACATCATTCAGCGGCTTGCCTCGAGTCTGACTGTGGGCTTTTGCAAAGCGTTCGCTGGCGAGAATGACACAAGCCGCACCGTCGGTGATTTGACCGCAATCGAGTTTACGCACGCGGCCCTCGATAGCGGGATTGAGTGCTGGATCATGACCAAAGCTACCCTCGGAAAAGGCCCATTCCCGGGTTTGCGCACGAGAATTGTCGCGGGCATTGCCAAAATTAATTTCTGCAATGCGGGTCAGTGGGTCATCAGAAATGCCATAACGTGCGTCATATTCTTGAGTGAGACGATCAAACAGAAAG
>JABJAS010000345.1 GCA_018666055.1 Halieaceae bacterium
CGAGTGGCTCTTGCGCCGCGGCGCCCATCGATACAGCGCACACTGACAGGCACCAGAGCGCTCGCCTACCCGCGCATAAGAATCGATTAATCATTTGATCTCTTGTGACCACGGCTACCACCTCTGAGCGCGAATTTCGCAACACTTCTGATTACCGCCCCTATCGGCACGGCTCTTATCGCTGCACTCAAATCCTATTTTTCTGCTACGCCACACAGCGGTGGCGCTTCATAGGGCAAGTCCATTAATTCGAAGTAGTTTTGCCCCAGGGCAATATTACGGAACGCCTCATCATTGAGCACGCGCAACGCACGACTCGTAACTTCAAGCTCGCTCGCATACTGTTCCCATATTTTTGAGTCAGCGGCGACAAAGTCTGAACCGGGCAGAATGCGAGTTGAATATTGGTTGAAAAACGGCACAAAAATCTCGCCCCAGCGATGATACGAGTTGTAAATCACATCCCAAGAAATATCGAGGTGCAAATTGGGGTATTGGTCCAACCGTTCGCCCATTAACCTAACGTGCTGCGCTGGGCTCATCGTCGTGAGTTCTTTTGACAGGCCCATATGCGCCCAGACAATTTTATTGTCTGGGTAGCGTGATAAAACATGATCCATCAAATATAAGAACTCAGTGGGATCTGCGTTGTTACCCAGATCGGAATGCAACGTGATGGGAATACCTCGCTCTCGGAGCACTTCCATGAACGGGCCCCACTGGTCAATACTCTCAATCGTGGCGGGCTCAGCATTATTGCCCAGCAACGCCTGTTTCATAATGTTGAGTTCTCCCGTCCAAGAAAACATGCCCGGGAACTCTCGGTCGTACAGCGCAATCATCTCTACTGCATTTTCCGCATGCGCTAAATCAATAAACGTCATCGACAGCGTGATGTGAATCTTGTCGGGATCATGTGCCGCAACTTCAAGCCCATTCATAAAATCGTTTTTAATACTCGGGATCGCAGTGACGCCGGGACAGTCGAGGTAGTACGAACAGTTTGCTTCTAGCGCTAACACCTGCCCAATGCCAAAGTAATTCACAAACCTGACGCCAAGACGATCAAAGGTTTCCCACAGCCCTTGTGCATCCATGGCTGGACCGCCAAAGGGCTTAGGGTGAAAGTGCGTGTCTACGACGGCGGTGTAAGGTTGAGTGGCCCGATCGAAACAGTAATCCGGTGTTTCGCCCGGACGGAAATTCGCCAATGTATGGTCCGGCGGTGGCAGGCGACGCCAGCTCAACTCAGAAGCCGGAACAATCGTATTTGCGGGCCGAGATGTCTCATCTAGCACCACGGAATCGTCCGCCATTGCACCAGACAATACCGACATCGATAAAGCCGTCGCTGCCAAGCGTAAAAAAAGTAGTCTCATTGCGTCACATCCCTCAATACAGTTACCAGCCAACGCAAACTAGCCAAAGAGTGCGCTGCCAGTTGCTCTCGGTGGCGAGTTTGCCGCTCACGTTAACAATCCTGTTAGCCTGCCATTATTCACTAAACAAGACTCTGCCGCTTGATCTTTAGATGACACATTGACAACCAAACCTTGACGAAGCGGGCATATTCCATGATGGTTTGAGCCGGCATACCCCAGCAACCAAAGAGGTAAGATAATGGAACTGTTAGACGGCATACTCAAGATTGATCATTTTCTGACCGTCACGCTGGGCATTGTGGTGCTATTTATCGGTAAACGGCTTAATCAAGTCGTGCCTGCGTTCCGCGAATTCAGTATCCCGGAACCCGTCACAGGCGGGCTGTTAATGTGCGCGCTGTTTTTCGCGCTGCACGTCTTTGGCGGAATCAGCGTCGAGTTTACGCTTGGGGCCAGAGACATACTCTTGGTCTACTTTTTCACCACGATCGGCATCAATGCCAGCTTTCGCGACCTGCTTTCGGGCGGTAAGCCGTTATTGATTCTACTGTTTGCCACCGTGATGTTCATGCTGCTACAAAATCTTACCGGCGTGGGTGTCGCGTCTACCATTGGTCTCGAACCCGCGGTAGGCATTCTGGGCGGCACGGTGTCGCTCATTGGCGGCCACGGCACCTCAATCGCATGGGCGCCCATTTTTTCGGACAAATATGGCATTTCAGGCGCAGCAGAAATTGGTATCGCCTGTGCCACCTTTGGTCTGGTCTTAGCTAGCCTGATGGGTGGTCCCGTCGCTAAATTTCTCATCCAACGGCATAACTTAAAACCCGAAGCCACCGATACAGCCGAAACCCTCGATGTCGGAATAAAGGAAGACAGCGCGCCAGTCGACATTCACTATATGGATTTTCTCGATGCGGTGTTGTCACTTCATATTTGCATCATCATTGGTGTGCTCATGGATGAGGGACTCGAGACCGTCGGCGTACAGCTACCGCTATTCGTTAGCTGCCTGTTCGGAGGCATCTTGATGAGCAATTTA
>JABJAS010000346.1 GCA_018666055.1 Halieaceae bacterium
AGTGGTGCTCGGGGTATTCTGGTGAATATCACTGCTGGCTTGGATCTCTCGCTCGGTGAATTCTCTGAGGTCGGTGCGACCATCGAAGATATAGCATCAGAAGACGCTACCGTAGTGGTCGGAACGGTTATCGACCCAGAGATGACGGATACCTTAAAAGTGACCGTAGTGGCGACGGGCCTGCGTGGTGCCGAGGCGCGCCCCGCACTGACGGCGGTGGATACCAGCGCCGCTAAGCGTCCACCTCGCGTGGGTGCGGACTACGACGATTATGATCTACCTCCCGGCAAGCGTCAGCGCGTCGGCGCAATGAGTGACGGTCAGACTGCATTGAAAATGGATGAGGGTCTGGATGAGCAGTTATTCGATGTGCCCGCGTTTCTGCGTCGTCAGGCGGACTGACTGGAGGTAATCGTCTGTAAAGCCCTGATGAATGTGAATAATCAGGGCGTGAGGGCTGGATTGCATTAACGTGCCCTAGTAAGGTTTTCCTCTCTAGATCAGGGGAATCGCCATGCGTTGGCAAAGAACCTTACAGGAGTCGATAAAGTCGACGGGCGTGGGTCTGCATTCTGGTGACAAGGTGTCGATGACACTGAGTCCGGCACCGGTCGATACAGGTGTCGTGTTTCGTCGCACTGATTTAACTCCAGCTCGGGAAATCCCCGCTCGGGCGGATGGGGTTGATGAAACGGATTTATCGACCAGCCTTGGTACCGACGATGGCCGGGTCACGACCGTGGAGCACCTGCTCTCTGCGCTATGTGGCCTGGGTATCGACAATGTTTATATCGATTTAGATGCCCCCGAGGTCCCTATTATGGATGGCTCAGCGGGCCCCTTTGTCTATCTACTGCAGACAGCAGGCATTTGTGAGCAGTCAGCCGCAAAGCGGTTTATTCGTGTGACTGAGAGCATTACCGTGAGCGACGGTGAGAAAACCGTGTCATTGCACCCCTACGAAGGCTTTAAGCTCAGTTTCGCCATTGATTTTGATCACCCCGTTTTCCGCGAGCAGACCGGTCGGGTCACTTTAGACATGGATACTGAGACTTTCGTGCGAGAAATCAGTCGTGCGAGGACCTTCGGGTTTGTTCATGAATTTGAGTACATGCGATCTCGAGGCTTGGCTCGAGGTGGAAGCGTTGATAATGCGATCGTGATCGACGATTTCCATATCCTCAATGAAGGGGGTTTGCGCTACGACGATGAATTTGTGAAGCATAAAATCTTGGATGCGATGGGGGATTTGTACCTCGCCGGTCATCAGTTACTCGCTGAGTATGATGGTTTCAAATCGGGCCATGCGATGAACAATCAACTGGTTCGAGCACTGTTGGCGCAACAACAGAGCTGGGAGTGGGCCACCTTCGAAAACGAGCGCCCGTCGCCCTTAAATTGGCCATTGCCGCACACGCTACAGCTGGTTTGAGTGGAATTTAGCCGGTTTAGGATGGGCTCAACGGTTTCACTTAACCCTTGAAAATGGCATAGTTCCGACCCCGATATTGCGATACACGACCTTGAAGTTAATTTTCCTCAACCGCCACGCCGCATCGCGCACCCTGGAGCTGGGTAGGTGGTCGTGGTTGTTGCTGTCTGCCTGTGTCATTGGTGTCCCTCTGGGATTGGTCGCAGTGAGCTACCAGTTCGGATTTGATGGTGGTGTGAGATCGGAACAGTCATCTCGTGTCTCAATACGAGAGCAGCAAGCGACGGAGCGAGCAGAAGCATTGGCGCAACTGAGTGTTGAAGCGCAGTCGCGGCTGACCGCCATGACACGTCGTCTGGCGACGCTGCAGACACAGGTGACACGCCTTGACGCCCTCGGCCAGCATCTCACTGAGCTGGCGGGGCTCGAGTTGGGTGAATTCGATTTTTCTGGGCCACCAGCACTGGGTGGTCCGTCGGTGCCGTTGCAGACTGATAGCGGGCCTAGCGTCCTTGAGATCAACACGCAGTACGATGCCCTAGAGGATTATTTTGCCGGTAGGGAAGTGCAGTTCGAGGTGCTGGCAGGGTTGCTGTCGTCGGAGCAGTTGCGAACCGAGTCGACCCCCGCTGGAAGACCGATACGATCTGGCTGGCAATCCTCGTCGTTTGGGAGCCGCATTGACCCGATTTCGGGTAAGCGCGCTTGGCATACTGGCGCTGAC
>JABJAS010000347.1 GCA_018666055.1 Halieaceae bacterium
ATAAATTCACCCGAGCCGTCGGTATCGCCTTCAGAAAAGACCTTATAGCCGTGGACTAGGCGCAGGTCGACCCGCTGGTGAATCTCTAAATGCGACGCTGCCATTGCGGCTACGGTGTCGAAGGGGGGGACGTCTGGTGGGATCACATTGCTCCAATCTGGGCCTGAGAGCTTATCCAAATTGGTATAGGCGGCGGTTGCACGCAGTTTTAGCTGCCCATTCTGTCGCAGGTCCGCACTCGCAAAATGAGTGCTACGCGTCTCTGAGAGTGACTCGACCGCTATCTGCACCGGGCCCAGCTCGCAGGGCGCCAAATAAAAAGCGTTGATGCTGAGTGGGTCGGGCTGGCTGAGCGCGGTTGATAGCGCACGTCCCACCAGCGCTAATACGTAGCCGCCATTCGCCACAGAACCAATCCGCCAGCCGCGGTGAATCTCTGCCGTCCAGGCGCCCTCGGCTGAGGGTGTAACGGCTGTCTGCTCTAAAAACTGACTCATATAGTGAATCCCGATTTTCTACATTGCGGCTAACTCGCGACGGGGCTTTGACCCCCGGCACGCACCAGTATGCGCTGTGTGGGCCGAATTATACGAACACATGCATCAGCGCGGAAACGCCATTTTTGCGGTTTCACGGCTTTTTTCCCGCCATCACTCAGCGGGCTAGGCGCGCTGATGGATTTCCCCATGTCGGTCCAACTCGCGCGGGTAGCCACGTTTGTACCCCGACATGCTTTTTGCCCTGACATCACTCTATACTGGGGGGCCGAAGAGCGCGCCGGAGAAGGATCTTGGCCCACACGCGTCGTATGTCAGTCAGGCACGGAGTGCTGACTCTGACCCTGATCTACTCAGGGCTCTTGACCTGTATGGTCAATGCACAGGACAGCGACGGCGATACTGCAATGGGTGACTCAACGCCTATCGTCGTCGACATGGCGGCGCCCTCTCCAACTGAGGCTGAATCAGTCCGCGCCGACGCTCCCGCTATCGTGATCGACATGGCCACGCCACTGGAATCTCAGCCCGAACCAGCCATCATCGAGGAACCCAGCGCGCTGGGCGTGTATCGTGGCTACATCGAGTCGATGGAAGCCAGCGCAGGCGCCTTTGCGCCTGGCTTGACCGAGCAGTTACTGGGGCTAGGACTGAACCTGCAATCCCTGGAACGTCATGCCGAGGCGGCCAAGGTACTGAAGCGAGGCGTTCATATTAGCCGCGTCCAATCGGGCCTCTATGCCGCCGATCAGATCCCGTTACTGCGCGCCGAAATACGCAGCCTGGCTGCGCTGGGCTTCTACGACGATGTGAATGAACGCCAGGCCTATCTCGCCCGCGTGGAATCAGAAGCGTTAGCCGGCACACCTGCGTCCATTGCAGCACTGCTCGACCAAGCTGCCTGGGCAGAGCAAGCTTGGGAGCTGGGATTAGGCGAGGCTGAAACCCACCCCGAGCACCTTGCACGGAGTTGGGAATACTATCGCCTCGCCTATAACCAAAGCTCGCAGCTCTACGGGGACCGTTCCCAGGCCTTACTCGCGCCGCTAGAGGGCATGTTGCGCATTCATTATCGTTTTGCCCTCTTGCAAAAAGCCAGGGGATCTAACGATGCGTTCAGGGTAGACAGCTTTAGACAAAGCTCGGCGCTCGGCGGTATTTATCGTCGCGGCGAGGCCGTGCTCTCGGCGATTTACGGCTTAAAGTCTTTGCATGGCGCCGACGCTGGCGAACAAGCGAGCGACCTAACACGGCTCGGTGATTGGGCCTGGTGGATGGGCCGACGGGCCGACGCAACCAGTTACTACGACCGAGCATGGCGGCGCGTCACCCCTCCGCCGGCAGAGATTGCGGATCCCGCGCTGGCGGACGCCCCCGATGACAGCGCGGCAAGCAGCGACGTGACTGGTCAGGATACTGCCAGTGACCCCCCCGCAACGGACGACGCTGCACAACCTATCAGCGCTCCCGACTTGGCGGTCGCACTGGATGACGCGCCTGGCGAAATGCCCTTTCCCGAGACAGCGGCCATTGAGACGGCGCCCACTGAGCCCAGCACTCCGTTAGACCGTCAGGCTGAAGCGCAGTCTGAGAGTGAGACAGGGGGTGAGCAGTCCCTCGCTCTGACAGCGGAACCCACGCCCGATTCAGAAGAGGCGACCACACCTGCGCCGCCTGAGGCGCCCTTATCCGAAGATAACCCCCTGGCGCGCGCTGCGCTGTTTCAAACGGTGACCCCGTTGCCGGATATCGAACAATTGCGACGCTTACCGCCCTTTACCCGCGACGATTCAGGGCCCGTAGTGGTGCAGCTGCGGATTAATGAGATGGGAAAAATCACGTTACTGGAACAAGTATTAGTTGAAGAGGTCGTAACAGAGGAGGCCGCTGCCGACGAGCGCGACGACACCCCGACTGAGGTGGACACAGCCGCTGAGGTTGTTGCCGCGCCCGATACGGTGTCAGTTAGCGTACCCGAGGTCCACAATGAGGCTGAGGTGGACCGCTTATTGCGGACCATACGGCGCACTCGATTTCGGCCTCGGTACGAGGCAGGCGTGCCGGTAGAGACTGATATACTGGTATGGTCTTTTGATCTAAACGCTACTAATAGGGACGCAATAGGACTGCAACCGCAATGAATACTCGCTCACCGATGACCATCACGACCGTGACACGCTTACTGCGCCTAACCATTGCGTCAGCACTGATGGCGGTCATGCTGGTATTGATGGGATGCCCCTCGGCCAGCACACCCACCACGCCTACGACCCCATCGATGCCGACGCCCCCCTCGTCGCCCTCTAGCTCGAGCAGCAGTAGTTCTAGTAATAGTTCTAGTTCTAGTTCTAGTTCTAGTAGTAGTTCTAGTAGTAGTTCTAGTTCTAGTAGTAATTCTAGTAGTAGTTCTAGTAGCAGCTCTAGCAGTAGCTCCAGTAGCAATTCTGGAAGCAACTCCAGCAGCGGCAGTGCAGGGTCGAGCAGCCCCAGCACGGGTAGCACAAGTGGTGCTTCCCCGCCTGCGGGAACCGGCAGCACAACCAGTACACCTGGCACCGGCGATGCCTCGTCAACGGCAGGCGCGGAGCAAACTGGCAATGAAGGAGGGGCCGGTGATCCGGGCTTC
>JABJAS010000348.1 GCA_018666055.1 Halieaceae bacterium
ATTAATGGCTGAGGCCATCGGCAGATCAATACCGCCAGCAACACCATCTTCACCAGGTAATTTCAGCGCGATCACAAAGGCTCGACCACAGGTGCTGCGTATTGCTGAGATCAGCTCAGTGAGAAAGCGCGCACGATTGCGAAGATCACCGCCATAGTCATCGGTTCGCCTATTCGACCAAGGCGACAAAAACTGATGAAATAAATGACCATGCCCAGCCGAAATTTCGACGCCGGTGAAGCCGGCGCGCTGGAGTCGCCGAGCCCCCTCTGCCCATTCTTCAATAAGTTGACGGATCTCACTACTCGACAGTACTCGTGGCACTGTCCAACTGAGATCATCCGGTAACGCTGAGGCGCCAATCGCGTCGTTATTACGGCCGATTGCTCGGTGCCCGCGGCCTGAATCTTGAAGCTGCCCCCAAATATGGGCCCCTTCATTAGCCACCACTTCAACGACGCGCTGAAGGTCATCGAGCCCTTTGTCGTCCCAGCATCGCAGTCGCGACCCTTCACGCTGCGTATGCGTGACCGCAATCGGTTCTGTCACAATTGCTGCTGCGCCACCTGCTGCTCTAGCGCGATAGTAATTAAGCAGCCGCTCAGTTGGCCGGCTCTCAGAGACATATTGGGTGACAATGGCCGCGTGGATCAATCGATTGCGTAGCGTGATGCCGCCCAGATCAAGTGGACTGAAGAGCGCAGGGAAATGTTCGTTAAGCAGTGTCACGACAACGAGATGGCTCACAATAGGTTGGACCAGTCGACACCATTGTGCCTACAGCCGTCAACTATGATCTGTGAGTATCGCAATGATTGCTGGGGACTAACCGTTTGCTTTTTAAAAGCGAGTGCCCATAAGAGGGGATTGTGTATGCTGTGGAACCGTCACCCTTTAGAGGCCGTTCTATGACCACTATCGTCGTCTTATTTAATTTATTGCCCGACACAGACCCGCTGACTTATGAAAATTGGGCAAAAACCGTAGACATCCCCAATGTGCGCCGCTTGCCTGGTTGCAGCGATTTTCGGGTCCTCAAAGTAAGTGGTTTATTAGGATTAGATGAAGCGCCACCCTACGCGTACTCAGAGATCATTGAGGTCGAGGACATGGAGCCGTTTAGCGAGGCAGTTGGGAGCGAGGCAATGCAAGCGGTGGCGGCACAGTTTCAAGCGTTTGCGAAGGACCCCGTGTTCATGGTCTCGGAATCGCTCGACTGAGGTTGATTGCTTCATCTCCTAGCACTAATAACCAGTCCCGATAACTGGCACCGAAAATCAGCTCCGATAAAAAGTCACTCTGCAAAGGAGGATGCCCCAATGCTCCGTAGGTGTCTCGATACGAGCCGGCAAATAGGTTGGTTAGGTTAAAGGGGCAGGTCGGGCTGCCCCACCTCAACCATGCGGACGCCAACATTATTGCCGAGATACAAATCGGCTAGTGCGTCTGGTAGCGTCTCAATGCCGTGTGAAATATCTTCCACTGGATTCAGCGCGCCTTCTCGCACCCAGGTTGCCAGTTGGTGAAGGCACTGCGGGTAACTGTCCTGGTAATCAAAGACGAAGAACCCTTCCATTTTCGCATCTTGGCGGCCAAGATTTTGTAGGTTGATAAAGTGGTGTTTGTTTTCCGCTTCAGTCAAATACTCAGAGATTGAACCGCAGATAACGATGCGCGCTCGCCGTCTCAGCCGCGCCAGTACGTTGTCTAGTAGCGCGCCCCCAACGTTATCAAAGTAGAGGTCGATACCCTCTGGAAACAGCGCACTTAAAGCGAGGTCGACATCTTCATTTTTGTAGTCAATGACGTGATCGTAGGCCATATCGTGCCGAAGTCTGGCACACTTCGCTGACCCGCCAGCGATGCCGACGACTTCGTGAGCGCCCAGTGCTTTGGCAATTTCTGCAACGTGACTGCCCACCCCGCCCGCGGCACCCGAGACGAGAATGCGATCGGTTGGAGCAACCCTTCCAATATCGCGAACTCCGACTAATGCAGTAATGCCTGATAACGAGACGGCACCGATACCATGGGAGAGCGGTAAGTCGGTGGGCAATAAGAAAGGGGCGGGATGATCTGAATCATCAATCAGCGCATATTCCTGCCATCCGAGCCGAGCCTGCACAATCGCGCCGACGTGCAGTGAATCACAGTTACTTTCAATAATTTGCGCCACTCCACGACCCGGCATCACCGTGCCCAGTGCAAGGGGCGATTCAAACTCGGTCTCGTTACGCATGTAACGCAACATCACCGGTGCGACCCCGAGATAAAGGGTTTTCGCGACGGCTTTGCCGGGTTGGAGTGCTGGGATCGGCGCATCGGTGAGCGAAAAGTGCGATCGGTCAGGGATACCTTCCGGTCTGGCAGCTAGGCGCCATTGTTTTTGCATCATATTTTGTTTGTACCCACCGATTATTGATTGACCCAATGGGTCTATTCAGCCTCAGATCGCGTTGCTCGATCATCAGCTGCACGATTTGAACGCGTATCTCGTTTAGTTTAAGCCTGATGGCGCGGGCCAAGTCACATCGGGTGTTGTTTGGTCAATATCAGCAGCGATTTTCCACTGACCGTCTTGTTTTTTGTAGACCAGTAGCGAGCGGCCCGCTTCTTTATACAGCGCGCCGGTCGTCTTATCGGTCGCCTTGAGCCAGTACTTGCTAATAATGTAAGCGAGTTCACCATGCGTCTCACGCAATTCATAGTCGAGTTCGAAAGTAGCCTCCGCCTTTCCAATACGCTGCGCAAAATAGTCTCGGATCGTGTCAATACCAAAGAGCGCAGGCTGTCCGTGGAGCGCGACGATGGCGTCTTCGACGTAGAGCGTCATGAGGCCGTCCAAGTCTGCTTGCTCGTAATAGTGCGCCCACTTGCCCCCTTCTGCGGCGATTTCCGTTTCGAAGTCACTCAATGCCATCGGTGACGACAGTAGGGCGGCGAGCACGGCTATGGGCCCTAACCTGAGCGGCAAAAATAAAACGCGTGCCGCGGTGCCACGGTGACTGATCATTTGAATACTCCGAGTGCCGCGGCGATTAATGCAAACGCATAAATCGCTAAGACGGCGATATAGACCGGTGATAGAGCACGTTGATAGGCCGCATTCAGCTCGGCGTCATCAGGGTTTGATCCCAATGCCAGAAAGATATCCACGGCGGGCTTGAAAAACAGATCAAGCGCAACACCGGCGCAAAAAATGGCGCCCACAGCGAGTATCTTCAACGCCAGCCAATCAGGCGTTGTGGTGCTGGTCAGCAAGTAAATACCGATAGCGCTAACGCCGAGTGCCAGGATTAAGTTGAGACCCCAGTTAATTTTTGCTGACTGCTCTTGGACTGTCGGGTCGGGTGAGAGGAACCCGCGCCATAAAATCACCAGCCAGATGGCGGCAAACGCCCACATGCCGCCCAAAACACTATCAGATAGATTGAGCCAACCACTGGCATTCGCCAGTTGACATCCTGAGGGCATAATCAAAGTCAGGGCAGATCTTGGGAGTCTGTCTAACACCATGCCGAGCTGCAATACGGTCTGACGTGTCTCAATGCTCAAGGCGGTTCTTTCAGACCATCGAGCGGCGATAAAAACACCTACGTCTGTGCCCACCCAAAAGACCAGCAACAGAATATGTAGATAGAGCCACAAAGATGTCATGCGTTACCTCTCGTTATTGTTCTGTAATGTTCGCGCCAGATTCCAGCACGTCTTTGATCAGTTGTATTCGCGCTTGTGCCCATTCGTTGTCCTGTGATTCGCTCGGCTCGAATGTTTGCAGAGCGTCATCGGAGAGCGTTCCCGACTCAAT
>JABJAS010000349.1 GCA_018666055.1 Halieaceae bacterium
TTCGCACCCCAGACTCCCGTATGGCCGGGCTAAATGCCGACTGGGAGTTAGGCGCCTCTGGTCTTGCAGCCGTTTGGGCACCCGACAATACCCGTGACGATCTCTTCGCGAGCATGAAACGTCGAGAAGTGTATGCCACGACCGGCTCACGCATTGTGTTGCGCTTTTTCGGCGGCTGGCAGTTCGATGCTGATAGTGTCCATAGCCCCTACTTTGAGACGATTGGCTATCGCGACGGTGTACCCATGGGTGGCGAATTGTCCGAGCAGCAGGATGCGACTGCCCCGACGTTTATGGTGCAGGCAATGAAAGACCCCGACGCGGCTAATTTAGACCAGGTGCAGATCATTAAAGGTTGGATCGATGCTGACGGCGACACGCATGAACAAATTTATTACGTGGCACTCTCTGGCAATCGTGGGATTGACCCTACAACCGGGCAGCCCGAACTGGTTGGCAGCACTGTCGACCTAGAGACAGTGACGTTTTCGAATACGATCGGGGCCGTGCAGCTCAGTGCACAATGGACCGATCCCGAGTTTGACGCCTCGCAGGCTGCTTTTTATTACGCCAGAGCCATCGAAATTCCGCGTCCACGATGGAGCGAATACGACCGAAAATACTTTGGGGGTGATTTTGCTAATGCACCGCGCACGGTGCAAGACCGCGCCTACTCGTCCCCCATTTGGTACCGCCCTGAGTAATCGGGTCAACAACGTCAAGAAGACGCAGAGAAACGAGGCACCGGGGATCCAATTCATGACCGGTCGCAATGAAAATTGAACACTGATATGGTATCCCCCATAAGCCATTAAGACGTTGCATTCGACGTCACCAGAACACACTACGCTGCAGATAAGAATCATCACTTTGGGGGGCGCGACCAGTGGTCGGGCGAAGTGAATAACGTGAAACCAACTGATCTCCGAGACCCGGAATATTTTCATAAAGTGGTCGACTGCCAGTATGCGTGTCCTGCGCATACCCCGGTTCCTGAATATATCCGGCTCATCGCGCAAGAACGATACGACGACGCCTACATGGTGAACTGGGAATCGAATGTGTTTCCCGGCATTTTAGGTCGCACCTGCGATAGGCCCTGCGAGCCCGCCTGTCGGCGTGGACGCGTCGAGGAAGAGCCTGTCGCCATTTGCCGACTCAAGCGGGTGGCTGCGGATAACAAAGGCTCGATTACCGATCGTCTTCCGAGCATTCCGCGACAGAAAAACGGCAAACGGATTGCCCTGATCGGCGGCGGCCCCGCTTCTTTGACTGTCGCACGAGATCTCGCGCCACTGGGCTACCAAATAGACTTATATGACAGCCAACCCGCAGGGGGCGGCTTCATGCGCAGTCAGATCCCATCGTTCCGGCTGCCGCCTGAGGTACTCGACGAAGAAGTCGACTACGTGCTCAATATGGGCATTCAATCGCACTTTGATACCTATGTAGAAAGCCTCAAATCGGTCATTGATAAAGGCTACGACGCCATTTTTGTCGGCACCGGCGCCCCTCGAGGCAGCGATCTGGATCTACCGGGTCGACAAGAATGTGAAAAACAGATTCACGTCGGGATCGAATGGCTGGGATCGGTCGCCTTTGAGCACATTCAGAAAGTAGGCAAGCGCGTCTTGGTATTGGGCGGCGGCAATACGGCGATGGACTGCTGTCGAACCGCACGTCGACTCGGTGGAGAGGATGTCAAAGTGGTCGTGCGCTCCGAGTTTGCGCGGATGAAGGCCTCACCCTGGGAAATCGAAGATGCACAAGAAGAGGATATTCCAATACTCAACAATCACGTGCCGAAGGCATTTGTCCATGAAGATGGCAAGTTAACCGGCATGCGCTTTGACAAAGTTGACGTGGTTTATGACTCGTCAGGCAAGCGCAATCTCGTGCCAACGGGCGAGGAAATCTTTTTTGCCGCCGACGAAGTACTCATTGCCATTGGCCAAGACAATGCATTTCCCTGGATAGAACGTGATCTAGGTATCGAGTTCGGCAAGTGGGACATGCCTCAAGTAGATAAGCGCACATTCCAATCAAGCAACCCCAAAGTATTCTTTGGGGGTGATGCCGCCTTTGGTCCAGAAAATATTATCACTGCGGTCGCACATGGGCACCAGGCTGCGGTGTCGATCGATCTTTTTTTATCAGGCAAACCGGTTCACCAACGCCCCGCCCCGGGCGTGAATCTGATCAGTCAAAAAATGGGCGTGCATGAGTGGAGCTATGACAATCTGGTGACCGTGGACCTTCGGGAGAAGGTTCCCCACGTTGATAAGGTCACCGCGCTCAAGGATCGCAAGGTGGAAGTAGAACTGGGTTTTGATATCAACGCGGCCTACCGCGAAGCTGAGCGTTGTCTCAATTGCGATGTGCAGACCGTCTTTGACGGCGCTAAGTGTATTGAGTGCGACGGTTGCACCGATATCTGCCCTACTGACTGCATCAATTTCATTGATAACACCGATGAAGCGGCGCTGCGTCGAACCCTTCGCGCACCTGCCAATGACACAACACAAGATCTTTATGTATCTGAAGCACTGGTGCAAACACAGCGTGTCATGGTCAAGGACGAAAACGTCTGTCTGCATTGTGGCCTATGTGCAGAACGCTGCCCCACCGGCGCTTGGGATATGCAACGGTTCCTTTATTCGGTCACGAAGGCGGGCTAAGCATGCAACCCAAAGAATCGATTAATGATTTTGTGATCAAGTTTGCCAACGTCAATGGCACCGGATCGGCAAGCGCCAATGGCATGTTTGCCAAAGCCATCTTTCGCATGGGAATACCCGTCAGCCCCCGCAATATTTTCCCCTCAAATATTCAAGGGCTGCCAACCTGGTACGAAGTCCGTGTTAGTCAAGATGGCTATCTCGGCAGACGCGGCGGCATCGACATGATGATTAGCGTCAACCCTCAAAGCTTCGCTAAGGATGTGTCCGAGGTGGAACCGGGTGGCTATATGGTCTACGACACCACCAAACCACTGGACCTCCGTCATGTCCGCCGCGACGTGAACTATCTCGGCATACCGCTGACCGAAATGTGCTTGCGCGAATATACCGATTCACGCCAACGGCAGCTTTTTAAAAATGTGATTTACGTAGGCGCCCTAGCGGCACTGCTCAATATCGATTTCGCGATATTAAAAGACCTTGTCCGCGAGCAATTTAAAGGCAAAGAAAAATTGATTACCCCGAATATCCACGCTTTAGAAATGGGTCATCAATATGCGTCTACCCACTTCACGTGTCCTTTGGGAATTCACTTGAAAGCCGGAGAGCAAACGCCCAAGCACATAGAAGAATTAGACCAAATTCTTATGGATGGCAACACCGCCACCGCATTAGGGGCTGTTTATGCTGGCGCAACGGTGGCGGCTTGGTACCCCATTACACCGTCGACATCAGTGGTCGATGCGTTCGAAAAATACTGCCGGCGATTGAGAA
>JABJAS010000350.1 GCA_018666055.1 Halieaceae bacterium
TGATTTACGAGGGTGAGTTAGAGTCTTTGCGCCGATTTAAAGACGACGCTAGCGAAGTGCGCAACGGCACGGAGTGTGGCATTGGTGTGAAAAATTATACCGATGTTAAAGCGGGCGATCTCATCGAAGTCTTCGATGTCAATGAGATCACCCGCTTTCACATCGGTATAATTTTTTACACCAATGCCACACTCCGTGCCGTTGCGCACTTCGCTAGCGTCGTCTTTAAATCGGCGCAAAGACTCTAACTCACCCTCGTAAATCACAATGTTATCGCGCAAGACCCGAATGGGCTTGGAACGATGGACAGTGCCTTCGATCACCATACAACCGGCAACCAAGCCAAACTTGGGGGATCGGAATACATCGCGCACTTCTGCGATGCCAACAATTTCCTCTCGCATCTCGGGCGACAGCATGCCCGACAGAGCGGCCCGCACATCGTCAATCAAATCATAAATGACGTTGTAGTAACGGATTTCGACACCCTCGTTCTCCGCTGCGGCGCGCGCTTTCACATCGGCTCGCGTATTGAAGCCAATAATGATCGCAGAACTCGTCATGGCCAGACTGATATCGGTCTCGGAGATGCCACCGACACCCCCTGAGACAATATTGACCTTCACTTCATCATTACCTAGATCCACCAACGCGCCTTGAAGCGCCTCAAAGGAGCCCCTGACATCCGCCTTGATAATCAGGTTTAACGTCTCGACCGACCCAGCCGTCATCGTCTCGAACATATTGTCGAGTTTGGCTGCTTGCTGCCGTGCCAACTTGGACGTTCGCATTTTTTCTTGCCGGAAATCGGCAACTTCACGGGCCTTCTTTTCGCTCTCCAACGCGACGACGGGATCCCCCGCGTCGGGTGTCCCATCCAGCCCTAACACCTCTACGGGAATACTCGGACCCGCTTCTTTTATCTGCTGGCCATTCTCATCCAACATGGCTCGCACCCGACCAGACTGTACGCCGGCTAGCACAATATCGCCCTGCCGCAACGTCCCTTGCTGAATCAGCAGCGACGCAACCGCTCCGCGTCCTTTATCGAGCCGTGACTCAATCACGATGCCCGATGCCGGCACGTCGGCGGGAGCAGTCAGCTCCAGTAACTCTGATTGCAATAACAGTGCGTCGAGCAGTTCGTTAACACCTTCGCCCGTATGCGCAGACACAGGAATAAATTGCGTATCACCGCCCCACTCTTCGGGTATGACCTCTTTTGCCGATAGCTCGTTTTTCACTCGCTCAGGATCAGCACCCTCTTTGTCCATCTTGTTGACCGCAACCACAATCGGAACACCCGCTGCCTTTGCGTGCTGGACGGCCTCTTCTGTTTGCGGCATCACACCATCATCAGCCGCCACCACCAAAATCACGATGTCGGTCGATTTGGCACCCCGCGCTCGCATTGCGGTAAAGGCGGCGTGACCGGGAGTGTCGAGGAAGGTGATCATGCCCCGGTCAGTTTTTACGTGGTATGCCCCAATATGCTGGGTGATTCCCCCGGCTTCGCCACTGGCAACTCGCGACTCGCGAATATAATCCAGTAACGACGTTTTTCCGTGGTCGACGTGACCCATGACGGTCACCACAGGCGCTCTTGGCTCTGGATTACCGCCCTGATTGGTCAGCGTTTCCTCGAGTCGCTCCTCGACTTCCTCTGCGCTTTTGAGGACGACACGATGACCGAGCTCTTCCACGACGAGTGTTGCAGTGTCTTGGTCCAGCACTTGGTTAATAGTGGCCATCACGCCAAGCTTCATCAGCTCTTTGATCACCTCGCCCGCCTTGACCGCCATCTGCTGCGCCAAGTCACCAACCATAATGCTCTCTGGCACATTAACGTCATACACTATTCGGTCTGTGGGCTGCTCGAAGCCATGCTGATTGGGTTCGCCTTGGCCCTTCTTCCTGCGGCTTCCTCGGCGCCTGACGACGCCCCCCTCTGCGGCGGCCAGATCGGTAATCGACAGATTGTAGCCTCGCTGCTTGCCGCGAGCGCCACCACGGTCTGTCCGACCCTTACCCGATTTACGTCGTAACTCGTCTCTTTTCGGCGCTGCATCGGTCTTTGCCGGCGCCGCATGAAGACGCTTCGGTTTTCTATCAACGTCTTTACTGGCAGGCTGAGTGGCCGCCTCTTGTGCTTGCCGCTCCGCTTCTTCAGCGCGCGCCTTAACCGTTGCGTCTAACTGCAGCTGTCTCGCCTGCTCTTCTGCCTTACGACGCGCAGCAGCTCGCTGCCGCAATACCTCTGGGTCCTTCTCGTCTACCGCCGATTCTGCGTCGTCTAACGTCAGCTCTGCTTCTGGTTCTGCCACCTGGGCTTCAAGCATCTCTGCGCCCGGCTCGGCTACCACTTCTTCAACTAATTCGGTAACACCGGCTTCATCCGTGGACTCTGCTTCTTCATCGCGCTTGACGTAAGTCCGCTTTTTACGCACTTCAACGTTAACCGTGCGCTTGCCGGCACCGCCCGCTCGTAAAGTACTGACCGACTTGCGCTTTAGCGTAATTTTCTTGGGCGCGCCCGTTCCCTCTCCGTGGCTTTTCTTCAGGAAGGCCAGCAGCGTTTGCTTATCCTCCTCAGAGACAGCCTCTTCAGCCGAGGCGTGGGGCAAACCCGCATCCTTCATCTGGGCAAGTAGCCGCTCTGCCGATGCGCCCACTGTTTCCGCTAACTGCGATACTGTCACTTGTGCCATATCTTTCTCCCTAACCGCTCAGTTCTTCGAGTGCATGCTCAGCCCAACATTCTGTCAGGCGGTTGCCTCTTCCTCCTCAGCGAACCAAGGGGCGCGAGCTGTCATAATCACTTCAGCCGCACGCTCTGCCGTCATATCTTCAATATCTAATAAATCGTCGACGCCTTGCTCAGCGAGATCTTCCATCGTAATGATCCCCCTGCTTGCCAATACAAATGCCAAGTGCCGATCCATACCCTCCATCGTGAGCAAATCCTCAGCAGGCTCATTCGCATCCAGTTGCTCTTCTGATGCAATGGCTTGCGTGAGGAGTGCATCTTTTGCTCTCGCTCGGAGCTCCTCCGAGATTTCCTCGTCGAATCCTTCAATGTTGTTCATTTCTTCTAATGGGACATAGGCGATTTCCTCAAGCGTCGAGAAACCCTCCTCCACCAGCACCGCTGCAATATCCTCGTCGATATCCAACGCGACCATAAAGCGCTCAATCACTTCGCCCGCTTCTGTCTCTTGCTTCTCGATCGCATCATCGACACTCATGACGTTAATAACCCACCCTGTGAGGTCTGATGCCAACCTCACATTTTGCCCGCCACGACCAATAGCTTGTGCCAGATTATCTTCAGCAACCGCGACTTCCATCGTCGAGTTATCCTCATCGACCACTATTGACTCGACTTCTGCCGGAGACA
>JABJAS010000351.1 GCA_018666055.1 Halieaceae bacterium
CGACGGTTCGCCCAGATAGGAAACCCATGACGCACTCTTTGCCTCCCCTATTAACACCCAGCCTGCTATCACTGCATGTTGCCGGTCTGACACCATGAGCACTGAGCGATCATCACCCGTGATCAGCGGCGCCTTGGGCGCCCTGCCGCTGTTTATTCCCGCGATTCCCTTCGCGTTCGTGTTTGGTGTGGTGGTTGCCAATGCGGGCATTCCAGAGTGGCTGGGCTGGTCTTCATCCCCCATTATATTTGGCGGCGCAATACAGGTGACGCTGTTTACATTGATTGGCGAGGGCGCATCGGTCGCCGCCGCCGTCAGTGCCGCTTTGGTGGTGGGCGCGCGTCACATGCTTTATTCCGTTGCGCTGGCGCCTCAGTTTCAAAATCAGCCCACTTGGTTCAGGTGGGTCGGGCCCTACGTGCTGATTGATCAGGTCTTCGTGTTAAGCCAACTCAACCCCATCAAGAACCCGGATACTTTCCGACGCTATTTTCTGGCTGCAGGTTTCACCTTTTGGTCATTATGGATGCTATTCACCGCTATAGGCGTAGTGCTGGGCCCTGCTATTCCCGCTAGCTGGGGTGTCGAATTTGCCGCGCCGGTGCTGTTCGTCAGCCTGATGATGGCGGCCAGTAACCGCCCAGATAAAATCGGAGCAGCACTCCTCGCCATGATCATGACCCTTCTGTTTGCCGAGCTTCCTAATCGCGCAGGCTTATTGGTGGCTGTGCTCATTAGCGTCCTCATCACGTTGCTGATAACGCGTCGAGGTCAGCCATGATTCTGACTGCGATCATCCTAACGGGGATTGGCTCCTACCTCATGCGGGTCTTTTTTATCTTTGCACTGGCTCGCTATCAATTCCCACCCATCATGTTGCAAGCACTCGAGTATGTAGCCCCGACGGTGATGGCGGCGCTGGTCGTCTCGCTATTAACCACGCCTAACGGCGAACTGGTCGCTGGTGTGCCTGAAATCGTGGGCCTCGTCGGCACCGCGATCGTGGCCAAAGTGAGCGGCAACCATATTCTCGCACTACTCACCGGAATGACGACCTTCTGGCTGGTCGGCTGGATCGTGTAGGCCAAATCGAACCATGTCTCACTACCCGCCAACTGTTGCCGCCGCAGTCGTCATTGCCAATATGATTGGCACGGGCGTCTTTACGAGTCTGGGCTTTCAGTTAATGGATATTCAATCTGCACCTGTGCTCATGATGCTGTGGGTCGTTGGGGGATTGTCGGCGCTTTGTGGCGCCTTGAGCTATGCAGAGCTGGGGGCTGCGCTGCCAAAGTCGGGCGGCGAATATCATTTTCTTACCGAAATCTACCATCCTTGTGCCGGCTTCATCTCTGGGTGGGTCTCTGCAACGGTCGGCTTTGCCGCCCCAACTGCACTCGCTGCGTTAACACTGGGTAGCTATTTAGCCGCCAGCGGTTTATCCGTTAACCCAACGTGGGTTGCCACCGTTGCCATTGTGTTGCTGACCACGGCTCATTGCACCAGTCACCGCCGCAGTGGAGGGACACAAACCACTTTCACACTGTTGAAGCTCTTCTTGATTCTTGGGTTCTCGGCAGCCGCGCTGCTGCTTGGGTCAACCGATCATCAGGCAAACTTCACCTGGACAAGCGACTCGCGAGCGCTGTTGGGCAGTGGGGCATTTGCGGTCTCACTGATTTATGTGAACTACGCCTACTCTGGCTGGAATGCAGCGACTTACATCAGCGGCGAGCTGACCTCACCGCAAAAGAGTTTGCCCTGGGTTCTCGGTATCAGCACCACATTGGTAGCGGTGCTTTACTGCCTCCTTAACTACGTGTTTTTGTCGGTGGCACCGATCGACGCCATGATGGGCAAAGTGGAAATTGGCGTTATTGCGGCGGAGTTTGCCTTCGGTTCAACGCTGGGCGCCTCCATGGGTTTGCTGCTCGCTTTGCTCTTGATCTCGACCATCAGCGCGATGATCTTGGCTGGCCCCCGCGTGTTGCAACGCATCGGCCAAGACTATCCGCGGTTTGCCCCCCTCGCACGGCAAAATCGGGATGGCATTCCCGTCACCGCCATCCTGTTGCAATCAGCTATCGCGTTGCTCTTTCTCTGGAGCGCCTCTTTCGAGCAGATTCTTATCTTCTCCGGCGCCACCATGGCGCTCAATACCTTCGCCACTGTCCTAGGACTCTTTGTACTGCGCTGGCGAGCACCGGATCTGCGGCGTCCCTTCAGAGTCTCCTTTTACCCGATCACGCCGCTGGTTTTTCTTGGCATTACGGGCTGGACGTTGGTCTATATCGTGCTTCAGCGTCCGGTTGAAGCACTCATCACTGCAGCGATTCTGGCCAGTGGCGGTGTGATATACCTCTTGTTTCGCCCTACCTCTGGAGAAGCGGGCTGAGTCACTCGCAATAAATAGTGTTGCGTTATTGTGACACCAGACCACTCAAACGTTGCTTTACGCGGGGCCAACACCTCACTTAATTTTTGACTACCGCAACAGCTTGCGCACCGCCGCGGCCAGCGTGTTGAAAATGATTCTCATTGGCATTATGTTGGGAGGCGGGAATCCCAATAAAAATCAAAAAAGGAATACACGATGCAAATCTTCAAATCAGTTTGGCGCATCCTGATGGCTCTGCCAATCTTAACCTCTTCCTTCGTCCTCGCAGATGATCACATGCTGAACGGTATGAACGTGCAGCAGCCCTTTAATCTGCAGGCGAATCTATGCAAACTCAATCCGGGCGTGAGCCTTGAGGACTACCACGCCATGGTCGAAGACTATTTAGCGTGGGCTGAAAAAAACGATGTTGATCCGGTTTTCGTTCGTCAATTTCCACTCTTTTCACACCAGACGCTGCAGCGTCCCTGGCCCTATGATTTTGTCGAATTTTTGGCCAGCGACTACGAGCGCTGGGGCAAATCTTGGGACCTGTGGCTCACTTCAAAATCGGGGATGGCACTGAACGAACGTTGGCAAGAACTGGCAGTCTGCGATGTCAAGCAAGCGCACGCTCAAGTGCTTTACGCCAACCGTGAAGCGCTTGAAAGCGATGACGATCGGTACGTCACCTGGAACTGGTGCACGCCTAAAGTAGGCTTTGAGCAGCTGTCGCAAAAGCATGCCCAGTACGTGGCAGAGCTCACTGATAACCCCACGGGCATGATTGGTTGGGCCGTCGTCTTTCCTCACACCGGCGCAGCAAATATGCCTGGCGACTTTGCGCATTTAGCCATTTACCCGGACATGGAGTCATACATGAGCCGACGGCAGTCGGAGGCAGCAGGCGGCTGGCGTGGCCAACGTGAATACGATCAGAACTATGCAGACTGCACTGGTGAGCAACTCAACATTGAGACAGTGCTTCACCGGCCTTAATGGCAGCTCAACAAACCAATGGCGTCGCGTCAGCAACAGCGGTCGGGGCGTCCACAAAATATAAAAAGGAGATGCTAATGAATTTTCGACTACTGATTGGGGTTGCTGGTATCGCCGCCGCCTCTGTGGCGCTTGCTGACAACCATGCCGCCAACGAACCGGAATGGAGCATGGGCAGCCCCGTAGAGATCTACGGCTGTAGCTTCAAAGACGGTATAGACGGCTACCAACAATCGATTAAACACGCAGCGCTCGTCAATGCCTGGGCAGAGGAACACGATGCGTTTCAAAACCACGTGGGACAACTGATGTGGCCGGATTTTTCTGATGGCCAGTACGCCACCGAGTTTACGTGGCTAGGCTACTGGGAGAGCTATGCTGACTACGGAGCCGACCTGGACAAGCGCGCCGAGCATGGCGCAGAGCTCTTTGTGAAGGCGAACAAGTTTCTTGAGCAATGTTCGCATAGCGAATGGGGTGCTTGGGATTTGTTCCCGGCCAACGACTGGACACTCGGTAATCATTTGACTGAGTTTTCTGACTGTTTTTATCATGACGGCAAGGGCGATGCGGACCTGCTCGTTGCTAACATTGCTTTTGCTGAAGCCCTGACCGCTCACGGACTGACCGGCGCCGACCTTGGAGTAAGCCAATTGTGGCCACGAGCCGGCGCACCCGCAGGCATCGATAACGCGATTAGCTTCAAATGGATCACCGGCTACCCAAAGCACTCGGCCTACGCCAATTTCACTCACATCTGGTGGAATGAAGGTCTCACAAACGAGTGGAATGCACTCTATGGTGATATCGTCAGTTGTGACGCCGGGCGGGTCTACCAATCGCAAGTCATGAACACCCCCTGAGGCAACTCAGGCTCACGTCGGCCTCCCTGCCATCATGGACGGAGGCTTTTATTCACGCAAAACCGTAAGTTCGTATTCAAATAAATTAAGGGTAGCAATATGAGAACACTGACAACTTTATTATCGGTCACGGTGCTGGTATTCACAGGCATGCTGGCACACGCTGATGACCATGCAGCACCCACCCAGCCAGTGGGCATGGTTTATGGCATGGATGTATCTGATCCCGCTGCGTTCGCCGCAGCAATGACGAAATACTGGAACTCCCCCACCGGCAAGCAGTCGCCCGGTATCGCTATCCTAAGACAAGTTGTCGCAGCGGGTGAAAGCTCCATTTCTCACCTAGTTTCCGTGGCACACCCGTCCTATGACGGCATGGATGCCGCGTTTGCACTGAATGCCGCGTCGGCGGACTGGGCAGCCTTTTTATCGGAGGTAGACGGCATCGCAACCGTCGTCACTTCAAGCGTCTTTGAAGGCACCGGCCTAGGCTCCATGAAGAATAATATCGGTGCCGGCCCCGGAGTTGCCACGCTCTACATCTTTATCTCGGTGTCTGACCCCGGTAAGTATGCGAAATCATGGCAAAAAATGATGGGTGATGCCGATTTAGGCGAGACCGACACGATGCTCTTCGCGATTCCCGCTGGTGGCGTCGACGACACGACGCATGTCGCCTCTATTTCAGGCAAAAGTGTCGGGACGGTGATGGCACAGATGAATGCCAATAGCGCCGACAAAGCCTTCCAGAAATTCATTAAGGACGTGGCGGGCATCCGAACGATCGAGCGGAAAATTGTCACGGTCGATCTTGCGGTTTTCGGTAATACCGGAGGCTAGCGTCTGTCAGCAGGGGCAGACTTCCGTCTGCCCCTCACCCTGCCCCGTTTTATAGGGGCTATCAATTTACCGGTCCTATTCTGGAGAGCCCTATCTTCAAGGCCCCATTGCTCAGGACTCTATGGTCACCCATCCGATGGCTATCGGTCCTCGCGCTGCAACACCTGTCTTGGCTTCGTGTACAACCTCTTAGTGCCCGCTAAAGTGCTGGGTAATCACTGCGGTAAGCTGTTATCCCCTATCGTTTCAAAAAGCGAAATCGCCCTCAACGGTGGTCAGCCCTAGTGCATCCCAGTCGAGCATACCGCCCCGGTAGTAGGCAATTTTCTCGGCGGGAAAGCCATCACGAATCATCGCCTTCATTGCGGTGGGGCTCTGAGGGCAGACAGGACCATTGCAAAAACCCACCACTTTCTTCGCGCCGCTACAGTCCCAAACGCCACCGACCCGACTGCAACCGAGCTCGTCCATTCGCATCGCAACCTCGGTGTAAGGGATGTTCACTGCGCCCGGAATCGTCGCATCGATGAACCACTCCTGAGTTCGCATATCGATCAAAATGGTGTTCGCGTCACCAATTGCATTTAACACCTCAATCTCTGTAACCGGCACGATACCCGGCTCCGGCACCAGTGGCTGAAGCCAACCCTTATTTTTCGCGCAGGGCGTCATCTGGCGCGTTATCGTGATCTCCTCACCGGAGGACAGCGTCGTCACAAAGCTCTTTTCTTCTCCGATAATCCTGAGATTTTCTGCAACCGAGGCGTTAGCACAAAAAATGGTAAAGCAGACAACACTCTGCATCAGCAACTTAATCATGACCAAATCTCCTTCTTATTCGTATTAATTATTTGATTAGACCGATATAGCATACCCCTGAAAGATGACAACAGACCCTCCGCGGGTCAAGTAAAACTCACCGCCTTGGCGACGCTCAAGGGTTAACTCGATGACACAATGAAGTTCAGCTCGACGCCTAAACCGGTGGGATCACTCACCATTAATTGCAGCAACTGTTCGCCGCTGGGCAAGGTAAACTCCCGCCGCTGAAACGGCACTGCCAGCTGTTCGAATCGATCGATAAACGTCGTCTCGTCGCGGCAAGAAAAGGCAATATGATCCAGGTAGCCTTCCTCTAGATCAGGAACCTGCGGCCCATCCGGCCACTCCATTAGATGCAAAACGGGAAGATCAGACAGATAAAGCCAATACCCAGCCACGGGTACGTCCGGCCTTGGACCCGCCTCAAGCCCAATCACATCGACATAGAAATCACGGACCGTGCGCAGTAACGCAGAGGGCGCGCGAATATTAAAATGATTAAACGCAATCAGTGGCACTGCCCCACTCCCTACTTTGAGTGTCGTGAATCTACTCCGGCATTTGCTGAGACGCCACATTGAGCAATCTCACTTTGCCATTTTCCAGCAATACATCGATCGTCTCGTAAGCCGTGACGGTCGCTCCATCGGGATTGGTGGTAGTCACTAACGTACCGGTTGCCAACCACTCCTCCATTTCTCCATCCTCATTCTCTCCGTCATTCGCGATAGCCCACCAAACCTTCCAAGTTGTCTGCTGCGTCTCGATCCACGTCTTCAAAAATGCCGAATGGGCCTCGGACCCCCTAATCACCTCTCCGTGGGCCGCAACACCCTTGAAGTCAGGCGCATTCATCGCCGCAATTTTGTCAAAATCACGATCATTGTGTGCCTGTATGTAATCGACCCAGATCGCAACATTGGCCTGATTACCAGCATAGAGTGGCTTCGTAATACCATCACCGAAGTGCTGCACACCGATGACCACCTTGGATTCATGGTGACCCGCCAAAGCGCCCACACTGAGTAGCGCAGCTATTAACACGCCCAATACCATTGACCTCATCGCTTTCTCCCTGTGTTGTGTCGGTTTCAGAGATCATAGTGAACAACCCAACACGCCTACACAAGGACTACGTAGGCGAACTGGTAAACGGGTTGCGGGTTCTCCTCTACGGTGAGTGCTGGTAACGTAATCGCTCACCGATCGCGTTCCATCACAGGAGAACTCATGAACAACTTGTCGCCCATCGGAGAGGCCATCAAAGAATACAAACTCAACGCTGGAGGCGGATTCAAGGCATGGTCAAGGGTGCCGTGCGCCGAGCACTATCGAATGCACGTCCCTTCAATGGGCTTTGATGTGACCGGTCACGCAGAGGTAAACGACGTGATATTTGGCTGGCTTACCGATATTGGTGCACAACAAGAACTCATGAATATTGTTGAGTTCGGAGCCTCAGTCACCTGCTTTTTGCGGATTACCGATAAAGAGGGCGCCGTCCTAGAGATTGTTGAGGTCTTTCAGATTGATACCGAGGGCCATGTCAGCGAAATCTGGGCGCTGTAAAGCGTCTCTTTGGTGTTGCTCTACCCTCTCGTCGCGGTGAAGGCAATGGCCAACCTTGGCGATGAGTTACGCCCGTTTGAACCCCACTTGACCACTGCCGAACGGCAGTCACCCGCAGGAGTCATTCAACGTGTCGCAACCAGGAGGTGAGCTGAGCGATTACCACCCTGTCTTAGTCGAGGGCATGGGGGCCTACGACCAGCGTGACCCGCTGCAGGTAGCGCAACAGGTGTGCCGGCAATTGACGCGCCATTGGGTTCATCGACCACCCTCAAAACCGCTCATACTGCTGACTCAGGGTGA
>JABJAS010000352.1 GCA_018666055.1 Halieaceae bacterium
CGTCCAATTGCAATGTAACCAGCAACTTGCCCCCATAAGCACTGTCAATATCAGCACCCCACAAACGCATAGTCGACAAACCTGCGCTTGCTGCGACGCCCGTTACCGCCGCGCGCAATAGTGTACGGCGCCCTAAAACCCCAACATTAAGATTATTATTTAGCTTAGTCATGCAGGTAGCCCCAACTAGTAAGAACTGCGTGTACCAGTGCTGTCCAACCGCGCATCATTCCATTTGCATCATTCTCAGCCAGCGATTGCGTTTCCCAATCTGGAAACAGATTCCACGTTTGACAATGGTCATCATTCGAGTTGAACCAAGACCCGCGCTGCGCGGCATTGGCGGCGGACGTCATCACGACCGACATCATCGATGTGATTTCTTCATCGGAGGGCTGTCGGTGCGTAGCCTGCAACAGCAAGTCTGCGATCTGCGCTTTAATAGCCTGAGCAGCCGGGGTTTGCTCGACGCCATCGGTTGCAAGCAGATTAATCTCGGCAAGCATCGCGTCATTAATATTGTTCTCAAGCATCTGCGTGCCAAGAAACAGGCGGACCTCATAGTCCCAAGGAGTCAGGTCAAAAGAAAACTCCACCCAAGCGTTTTCATGCAGAACCCAGCCAATGCCCTCCTCAAATTGCCCCCTAGGGCCACTGTCACCATTGTGGTGCCAGTACTCAATGGCAAAATCTGGTTGACTGGATACCTCATTAGCCGAGATGCGCTTCACCAGACCGTTGCTGGACCAGATCTCTACTTTTTGTATCACTAGGTCGGCATTGGTTCTGTCACCATCGACGCTCTCATAGGACCTTCCTGTGACGTCGGATATTCTCAAACGTGTTGGTCCCGACACCGTCGATATCGGAATTGTTACCTGATGCAGCGCTACATGACTGAGATCTGCTACCTTCCCGGGGAGAACGGCTTCAACGGTTGCCAATTGGCCGGGGGTCGTGCGGCGGTCCACATGAGTGAAAATATGCCGCTCTTTTCGGGGGCGCTGAAAATCCTGAACCACCACCTGGCAAGCGAGTTCCATTGCCATGGCCTCGGTCAAATTCGACATCAGAGGCGTCATTTCGCGATTTCGAGCTGTAACACCTGCACCGTCAATGCCCCCATAAAAACCTTTAAAGCGTGCATCTCTTCCAGCCAGCGCCGTACTCATCTCATAGTCGTGAGCGCCGGGCTGTTCGGCGCGTTGCCGCCAAGTGCGCCCAAAAATAGCCCGATTTTTAGCGTCGAGCTCCTCAGGCGTCAGGAGGCGTCCGCTACCAACGGTAGCCAGCTCTATCAACCGTGCCTCAGCCAGAGCCGGATCGGTGACCTCTGAGTGGCGGTACCAACGAGACATAACCATATCGGCAAAAAGTGATTTTGCGCTATATCCTGAGGCTTCGAAGCGGCGAGCAATCTCGCCAATTTCGGTTTCCTGCGCGTTGAAGGCACTCAGCTGTTGCTGGTAATCCGGTGCATTTTGATTTGCCGGCAACACTAGCGGGTCCGACCCATAAATAGCGGGCCACCAGAATCTGACTGTTGCCGCGGCAAACCGGGGATCCTCCACGATCTGCTGGCCCAACCACTGAAGGCTGTCTGTCCCCTGAGAGATATCTGTTGCTGCCTTGCCCTCGAGACCGGGCAGGCGCATATCTCGATACCAGGTGTCGCCCTCTTGGTAGAGAGTCGAACCGGGTTCGCCGCCGTGCCACTCTGGAAACTTGTAAGAGTTCGCCAATGAATCGTGGCCACCGTACTGATTCAGATACCCTCCCAAGTCGCCAAAACTTTGGTATGCGCCAGCTACGGGGTCTAATCGTTCATGACACACAGTACAGGCGCTATTGTTCATAGTGGGATTATTGGTATCGGCGAGTGCCGCTGGATCTGTCGTTCTTGGCGCTGACTTTTCAATATCGACCCCCAAAAAGTTGAAGTAAGTCCACCTGGCGCGCGCACGATTACGGTTTGTATCCGTCGAGGGGTAACGTGCCAGCCAAGCTTGCGTGCTCAATACCCCGGCGTGTGGAACTTGGATATAGTCGCTAAACTCGGTGACCCAACCGTTGCGATCCCTCTCATGCTCATCATCCATTGGAACGTAGCCATCGTTGTATCCGGGCCTGAAAGTCGTGAACTCGCCTCTGTCATAAAACCCCTGGGCGTCGGCAAAGTCATGACTGAAACCCGAACCGGACCGATAAGCTAAATCTGTGAAGGCGTTAACCATGGTGTAGTCTGCAGTCAACACCTCACTATAAGGCCGGTCATTCATGATGATGTGGGCAATCAGCTCCAATGGCTCACGACTAACGGCCCGCCTCACCTCCCGGTCTGCATTTCCCGAAGTCAGAAAAGGTTTTTCATGGAAGTTTTGGTATTCCTCGGGACGCTCCTCAGGTAAAGACAATGCCATTTCAGCCAAGTCTGGGTAGCGATCGCGAACTTGAATGTTAAAGTCCAGTCCATTTAATAAGCCTTGAACGAGTAAGCGGTCATCGGCATTCCTGATGATAAAATCCCGAAAGCCAGTCCCGTGCATAGTTGCCAACACCTGCTCGCGTAATCCTGCCGCTGACTGCTGAGCCTCGCAAAGGGCGGGGGCATCTGGTACGGAGCCCGACAACAATAACGACGCCCTTCTCAGCGTTACTTCGCGATTTTCTGCCGCCGTCCCACGCCAAAATCCTACTCCCTCTTCGCCACTGGCAGGTAGTTGCCCTAACAGTCCCAGATAGGTCTGCAGTGACTGATAAAGTGAACTGGCGGGAGTGAGTACGGTGCCGCCACCATGGTCTCGCTGACCAATTACCTTAGCCAGGAC
>JABJAS010000353.1 GCA_018666055.1 Halieaceae bacterium
CCGGCATACATGGTCGCCTGCGGCCCACGGATATAGGGGGAGAACCCGGGTAACGTATTGGTGTAGGGGAGCTCCTGAATATCCTCAGCGGTGTAGAGGGTTTTGAGCGGAATACCCTCGGGGGTGTGCCAAGTGAACTCCTCTGGCGTGATGCCCTTACTCTGTTTTTCTACCAGTTGCCCCCAGGCGCTGAGAGTCGATTCTTCCGGGTCATAAACACTCATGCGGCACCCTCTGCCGGCTGCGACAACTCAATTAAGACACCACCACAACTCTTCGGGTGAATGAAGATGACCCTGGCGCCATGCGCTCCCGGTGAGGGGTTATCGCCTATAAATTGATAGCCCTTATCGCGGAGCCTCACGACATCCGCATCGATATCGTCGGTTCGAAAACATAAGTGATGCAACCCCCCGCCGCGCTTTTCCAAGTAGCTGGCAATCGGACCGGTGCCCGCTAACGGCGCAACGAGTTCGATGTGCGTCGCCGGCACGCTAAAAAAAGCGGTTGCGGTTTTTTCAGCCTCAACCACCTCATCACCGTCGTATTGCAGGCCAAAGTCCCCCAAAAAACGGGCCACGGCTGTTTCTAGTTCAGGGACGGCAATGGCGATATGGTCAAGTGCAGTAATCATTCGGTGGATATCCTAATTCGTCACTAGATAAAGAGCTTAACGAGCTCTGTGGTGTGCGCTCTCCGCGATAAGGCTATTTCCTCGTCAGAGATAATTTCTACCTTCTCGTCGGGAGTCACTCGAAATAGCGGCTGCCCTTTGGCGATGATGACGCCATCACCCTCGACCAGCACCTCGTCGATCGTGCCAGCAAACGGCGCAAATACCTTGTTGAACATCTTCATCACCTCAACAAGATAGAGAGGCTCACCTGCCTCAAAATGCTGCCCCTGCTTGACATACAGTGGCGCTTCGGGCGCTTCGCGACCATAAAACATCCCGCCACTCTCAGCGACGATCTCGTTAGATTTGGCAACCGGCGGCGGCGCAAGCGCCTTCGCCATCGCCTGCTGGTGCGCCTCGTTTAAGAGGCGCTCAGGAAACGCGATGGTCATATCAGCATTCACGTCAAGATCGTAAAAGCCGGTAAAGCGGGCCATCGCCGGCAGGCACTCCAGTATCTCCATACCCGCTTGGTAACCACTGTGTGCCGCCTGTATCGCTGCCCAGTCACTGCTTGCCACTCCCTCTGGAGCCTCTTGGGCCATCAGCCGTGAGAGTGAGGCCCAGTCATCGCACTCAAATCGCCGCGATAACTCAGCATAAAAATCTTCCGCGTCTGTCAAAATTTGATGGTCATGATCCCAAATAGCGCTGGAAGCAGGCAGCGTCTCGTTCCAGTCAAGACGCAAGAAATGATACGTGTCGGCAAGCACCTCCACCGGATTATCTGCCCACTCAAAATGCCCTTGCTCAAATCGGAAGGCGTTTTGATTCTGACTGAGCCAGCCAGAGAGTAAATGAGGCGATGCCATTAACTGAGTAATCGGCCTGATCAACAAACTTTCCTTCGCCGCCAGCACCGATTTTAAAGCGCCCCCCTCGGCGCCCGCTGCGGTGACCCTGGCTGCGCATAATTGCTCCCAGGCGATTTTGATATCGACTCTGCCCGCTTCCTGCGCTAATTCACCCACCGCAGTGAGGTAAGGCACGATGAAGCGGGTAGTGGGGCGAGCGTTTACTGTGCGCCCTAAGAACCAATGCACCAGACCGTAATGAAAGGCAAGATTGGTCTGTAAATCTCTGCCGCGAAGTCGGGTCGAGCGCAACACTTCTGCCATTTGTTCGTAGGCCGCTTCTCGCGCACCGCCCACTGTCAGCAGCAATGCGACGTTCGAGTCATAGGCGCCCGCCAATGTATATTCCATGAACACATCTGTGTCGGGGTTGTGCAAACTGATTCCCTGATCGTCGCGAATCTCACCAGCAATGGGGTCCGACCAGAACTCCACCATGCCTCCCGCGCTGGGCTGGAGCGCATCGTTAGTGGCGTTAAGCCGCGCCTCCAAGCTATCTGAAAGCCTCGGCACACGCTCAGGCTTGGGCAACTGCTGCCCGTGTGCTGCCAGCAGCACCATCGCCTCCACCAATGATTCGACGACAAAGCCGTCCTCCGCATCATCAGGGTTCGAAAAGCGCAAGCCGTAGCACAACTCAGAGACTCGGTGCTCTACTTGAATCCGAGTATTCATTTCCATGAAAAAATGCTGATCTCGGTCAACGATGCACTCAAAGGTCGAGACGGAATCCAGTCCAACGGCCTCACCAAAGCGGGTTGCCTCTTCTTCCATCGAATCGAGTGTGACAATGTCCTGGGCCAAGACAGCAGCCTCTTCGTCCGCGCCAGAGTGCTGAGCTCTCTGTTGCGCTGCGAGCAACGACTCGCGAGTAACGGATACCTCAAGCAGTTTCTGCTCATGCATCTGTAACGAGCAGTCCCTCCCGCCCAGCGTGATGCACCACTCGCCATTACCAATCACTTGGATTTCCTGATGTCGGGTTGTTTCGATATTCAATTCAACCAACACATTCTTGTTGTCGCCCACGCCGGTTGTCTTGACCTCATTGAGGATTTCTCGGACCAGTTCAGGCGTTTTTTCAGCGTCACCCAGTGCAACAATTCGCTGTCCTTTTCCACCACCACCACCAATGGCCTTCAAACGGACACGATTTTGAGGATACCGCTCGCTCATTTTAATCACTGCTTCGGTCAGCGTTTCACTCAGCTCATCGACGGTATACAGATCAATGCCCTTTCTATAGCTGGCCATCAAAACCCGCTCGGCCAAGCTCTCGAGTTGATCATCAGCTGTGTCGCCAGGCGCTAACACCAGCTGATGCTCTGCGACCAAGTTCTCTAAGGCTGCTTTATCCGGGTACTTTTTTAACAACGTCAGCGTAGTACCGTTATCAATACCGGGCGTAACCGACACGCCTACTCGGAGCGCAGTACGTTTGGCCTCATCTTTTAATCCCGCCTGTCTAACGGTTCGCGAACAAGGGCCGATAAAGATCAGACCAGCCCCCTCCATGGCTGCCACCATCTGCTCATCTTCAGCCATAAACCCATAACCGGCGAAAATCGCGTTGTAGCCATGGTGTTGGGCGATGTGAATGATGTCGGTAATACGCTGCTCACGCTCTTCTTTGGTTGCGCCGCTATAATCGGGGACGCGGTGCACCCGGTCAGGGTCGGTCAGCACTCTCAGCTCGGGCGCCAACGCGCCGCGATACACAATCGAATCCTTTTCGGATAATAAGATGCCGTAATGATCGATGCCCATTTCCGTGAACACGTCCATGGCTTCTTTACGAATCGGGCCACGACAGATAATCAGCGGTCTTAAGTCGTTACATAAAAAACGCTCACACCACGGCGACCCAGACAGCTTGCCGCGTCGATCGGCGTGAATAAGCGGGTTATTGAGATAGTGCTGAATACCCAAAACGAAGTCTCTCCCAACCACTGATCAATGAAATTCGCGCTGCACCGATTGCATCGGTCCAGGCTGGTAATGACGCAAACAAAACGCCATCTGGCGCGCCAAAACCTGGCGCAAGTCTGCGGGCATAACAATCTCAGAAATGGAACCCAAACTAAGCGCTTCTTCGGGATTCATGATTTCTTGCTCATAGCGCTGAGCCAGAGCCGCCTCTTCTGCTTTAATCAGCGCATCAACCGCTAGGGCGGCCTCTTTGCTTGCCTCAGTGACGGACAAACCTTGAGCCACACGAGCCTCGCTCTCAGTTTGAATACGAGTTTCTCGATTCGCACGAATTTTTTTGAGCTCGTCCTTGTACACGTACTCCACGCCCGCCGGTCCCATGACCGCGACTCGAGTTGTCGGCAACGCGACGACAAAATCGGCACCCGTCGCATAATTGTTATAGGACGCATACGCGCCACCAAAGGCATTCCTTACCAATACCAAGAAACGGGGGGTGCGCAGATCGACTATCGCATCCAGCATCGCGCGCCCCGCCTGCACGATGCCCCTGTGCTCCTGCTCTCGACCCGGCAAAAAGCCGGTCGTATCTTCAAGGAAGATCACAGGAATATTGTACAAATTGCAAAAGCGAATAAAACGGGCATTTTTATACGCAGCATCGATGTCAATTTGCCCAGAGGCAACGGCAGAATTATTGGCGACGAACCCCACCACATTACCACCCATGCGCCCTAATGCCGTGACCGTATTGCGCGCTCGATCCGCTTGCGTTTCTAAAAAATCGCCGTGATCACACAGCTGCTGGATCATAATGCTGATATCAAAGGGCGTATTGAAGCCCGTCGGAGAGTTGAACGCCTTTTTTAAGAGGATATCCACATCAACCGTGCGGCGGTCTATCGGATCAGAGGTTTCCCTGTAGGGAGCCAGCGACTGATTCGAGTCGGGCAAGTAGCGCAACAGCTCTTTTACCTTTCGGAGGGCTGCCACCTCATCCTCAACGACAAAATCGGTCACACCAGTCTGGCTGTGCACCATCGGCCCACCCAGTTCGTCAGGCGTAATATCCTCACCCAAGACGCTCTTAACAACGCCCGGCCCAGTCAGTCCGAAAAAAGTCTCCTTAGGCTGAATCAAGAAACTACCTTGGCGAGGCAAATAGCTGCCGCCCCCCGCATTGAAACCAAACATGCACATGATACTGGGCACAATACCGCTGATTTTACGCAGCGCGGTAAAGGCGTCTGCGTAGCCATCAAGGCCGCCGACACCCGCAGGAATATAAGCGCCCGCAGAGTCATTTAAACCGACCACTGGAATCCGACGCTTAGCGGCCAACTCAAAAAGCCGCGCTAGTTTCTTGCCATTCGTGGCATCCATCGATCCCGCGCGCACGGTAAAATCGTGGCCATAAACGGCAACATCGCGTCCATTGACCGACATAATTGCCGTGACCAATGAGGCGCCATCCAGATTCGGCCCCCAGTTTTGGTAGAGCACATGGGGCGTATCGTCAGCCAAATAGCGGATCCGCTCCCAAACTGTCATCCGTCCCTTTAAGTGCTGACGAAGACGATTACGCGATCCGGCCGCCATGAAGGGCTTTTCGCGCAGTTCTGCACCGCGGCGCAGCGTTGCCTCGTAACGGCCAGCAGGCTCAGTCTCAACCGGAGCGGCTGTAAATGGGTTCTCTAGTGACACGGTCACACCCTCGCGGGTGCCCTTTTCGGTACCATTGTTCATTGACAGGCTCTCAGATAAAAAACGTTGCGCTTTCATGTATAGCGACGCGGTGCAACCAATAAGTGTACACCGCGCTGTCCATAGACCGCGACATTACTTATCCTTACCGCTTCCTGTCAATTTTGCCCCTGTTGGTCGAAGGGTTATTTATGTCGCTCACAGAGCACATCATTTCACTGCCTTTTGAGGCTAGCTTGATCGAATGGGCGAGCTTATTTGCTCACTTGCCCGGCTTCGCCTACCTAGACAGTGGCAATCAAACCGGTGGCACCGAGCGAGAATTACTCACAGCCCTCCCGAGTGCTCGCCATACCTTGCAGCAGTATTCAGGTGATATGAGCCGTTGGATGGAAGCGATCGAATCAGCGCTCGCTCACGCCCACCGCTCGGATGAAGCCGCGCAATCCTCCGATAACATGGGGGGCTGCATCGCCATCGGTCACCTCGATTACGATACCCCCGCTCGCTATCTCGTTGGCGAGGCAGCTGAACCTGGCGCGTCGGCGGCACATGTTTACCACTGGGTAATGGTGTCGGATTTTGCCGCACATTCGACCCAGGTGGTGTTCCACCCCGACTGCTCCGAGGCGACTCGACGCGCCGTCAGTGCCATTTTGCAGCGTGGCAAGGAGACGTTGCAAAATGACGACACCAGGGAGCAAGCCGCCTTTTCGATCAGCGCACGCTTTGAGCCCTCCATCAGCAAAATCGCTTATCGCGACGCTATCCGCCGCATTCAGGACTATATCGTTGCGGGCGATTGCTACCAGGTAAACTACGCACAACGCTTTGCAGCAACACTACAAGGCGATACCTGGGCGGCTTATCGGGCAGTACGAGACAAGCTGGCAGGGGGCTTCTCTGGCTTCTTGCGCCACGGAGAGGACCACGCGATCCTGTCGCTGTCCCCCGAGCGCTTCTTAGAAATCCACAACGGCGTGATCACGACACAGCCCATCAAAGGCACCGCTCCTCGACACCTTGATGTCACCGCCGACCGGGCATCAGCCGCCTCACTGCTGAGATCAGATAAAGATCGCGCCGAGAATGTCATGATCACCGATCTCTTGCGTAATGACTTAGGTCGGTTCTGTGAGGCGGGCTCTGTCAAGGTCACTGAGCTGTGCGGTCTCTACAGCTTTGACAATGTCCACCATTTGATCAGCACGATTACCGGGCAAGTCGCCAGCGGCATCAGTGCTGGCAACGTCATGATTGCCTCATCACCCGGCGGTTCGATTACCGGCGCACCCAAGAAGCGCGCGGTCGAAATTATCGCCGAACTGGAGCCACATGCTAGGGGGGCCTATTGCGGCTC
Organism: Halieaceae bacterium; assembly: GCA_018666055.1. Classification (GTDB taxonomy): domain Bacteria; phylum Pseudomonadota; class Gammaproteobacteria; order Pseudomonadales; family Halieaceae; genus Luminiphilus. The sequence continues at coordinate 6,524 of JABJAS010000353.1, forward strand.
GTTGTTCGCGATGACTGGTGACGGCTGGCTGCAAAGTAGCATTGCCATCCGCACACTCGAGGCCAAAGGCACCTCACTCTATTGCTGGGGCGGCGGCGACATCACGGCCAGCTCTCACTGGGAAGCCGAGTACCAGGAAACACTCGATAAAATCGGGCCAATTATGCAGGCCCTAGAGGCTCATCATTAATGCTCAGGGAGTTCGATACCCTCGTATAAAGCGATTCTGTCGACGAGCTTCGCCCTCGATAGCGCCTCCTGAACCAGCTCTCGCCCCAAGTGCGGTGCCAGCTCATGGATAAAATCATGCATATAGCCTCGCAAAAAGGTCCCCTTGCGGAATCCGAGGCTGGTCACAGAGGTGGCAAACAGGTGAGAGGCATCAATCTTCACAAGATCATGGTCCAGTTGCTCGTCATAGGCCATGCCCGCAATGAGTCCAATACCTAGACCGAGCCGAACATAGGTCTTGATGACATCGGCATCGACTGCGGTAAAAACGACTTTGGGCTGCAGGCCTCTATCATTAAAGGCCTCGTCTAACTTCGTCCGACCTGTGAATCCCGTTGTATAGGTCACAATGGGGTGTTCAGCAATCGCCTCTAAAGAGCAATGTTGAAGCGCAGCAAGCGGATGCCCTTTAGGCACTACAACGCAGCGGTTCCAGCGATAACAAGGCAGCGTAATGAGGCTCGACAGTTGATTCAGCGCCTCGGTCGCGATCACAAAGTCCACCTCTCCATCCGCGGCCATCTGCGCAACTTGCGGCGGCGTGCCCTGCTTCATGGCGAGTGAGACGTCGGGATATTGGCGCATAAAGCGCTGAATGATTTCAGGCAGCACGTATCGTGCCTGGGTATGAGTCGTCGCGATCGACAATGTGCCGGATCGCTCGTCAGAGAACTCTTGAGCCACGCGCTTGATCGCGTCGGCCTTACGCAGCATTTCTCCCGCCAACTCTAAAATGACTTCACCAGCCGGTGTGATGTGCGTCAAATGCTTGCCACTGCGAGCGAATACTTCGACCCCCAGCTCATCTTCCAATAGGCGAATCTGTTTGCTGATGCCGGGCTGAGAGGTAAATAAGCTTTGTGCCGTCGCCGACACGTTGAGGTCGTGATGCGCGACCTCCCAGATGTAGCGTAATTGCTGCAACTTCATACTTTCAAGGCTCCTCAGAGCGACTCCTGCCTTAAAAGTCTAGCCGGCTTTGCTCAGGGGATCCAGCTTTTGGTAATAAAAATCTGAATGCTTAGAATAAATTATTTTTTATTGGCGACCCCGTGGGGCACATGACCCGTCGGGACATGATCGCTCGCATGATCACAATGTGCCTGTTGGTCGTCAAAAAAAACATCAGCGCGATAAGCCGTAAGAAACGCTGTTTTGGTCAAGCCGCCAAGAAAAATAGACTCATCAATGCGGATATCCCAGGCACGCAACGTTCTAATGACACGCTCGTGTGCGGGGGCCGAGCGCGCCGTCACCAGCGCCGTCCGCAGTGGTGGATCTTCGGCCGGCAGCGCTTGCTGCAAACGCTGCAAAGAAGACAAAAATTGCTTGAAAGGGCCACCCATCAACGGTTGCTTTCGCGCGGCAGATTCACTGGCCGCAAAAGCGTCAAGCCCCTCCTCTTTGTACACGCGCTCTGCCTCATCCGAAAAAACTACCGCGTCGCCATCGAATGCAATCCGGAGCTGCTCATCTCCCATATCACCGGCCGCTCTGGAAACCAACGTCGCTGCCGCCACACCATTAGCCAGTGCGACTCGAACATCCTCGCTCTCAGCCGATAGGAACAACTGACAGCCGAATGCCTCAATGTAACGCCAGGGCGGCTCGCCGCCACAAAAAGCGGCTCGGGTGATACCCAGACCGTAATGCTCGATCGAATTAAAGACCCGCAATCCGGTATCAGCGCTATTACGCGACAGCAGAATCACCTCAATACCGAGGGGCTCGCTGAGTTGCTGATTGAGCGCCAGCAACTTTTTCACCATCGCGAAGGCCTGACCGGGCTCTAAAATATCGTCCTCTTTCTCGATCTGATAAGCCGAGTAAGCCTCCAACCCCTCCGTTTGGAAAATATGGTGCGCATCATCCAGATTAAAAAGTGCTCGCGATGAAATGGCGATCACCAGCTTTTGCGCACCCATGCCGGCCATCAGATTGCATCCCCCTTCACGTCATCTGCGTGACGCGTAAAGTACGATTTGGACAAGCTAAACACCACCGGCGACAACAGCAGCAAAGCAATTAAATTGGGGATGGCCATGAAGGCATTCAGCGTATCCGCTATCAGCCAAATTAAACCCAAATCGGTTGCCGCGCCCAAGGGAATCGCCAGCACCCAGAGCACCCGAAATGGCATGATGCCCCGGGTACCAAACAAATAGACCACACAGCGCTCGCCATAGAACGACCAACCGATCATGGTAGTCGTTGCAAATAACACCACCCCTACCGTGACAACCAGCTCGCCGCCAGGAATCGCCGAGCCGAAGGCAGAAGCGGTCAAGCTAGCGCCGGAAATGCCCGACTCCAATACACCCGTCAGCATAATGACGAGACCCGTCATCGTGCACACCACCAAGGTGTCAATAAACGTGCCCAACATCGCAATGAGGCCCTGTTCGACCGGCTCATTGGTCCGCGCAGCCGCATGTGCTATCGGCGCGCTCCCCAGACCCGCTTCGTTGGAAAAGATTCCCCGCGCCACACCGAAGCGGATCGCCGCCCAGACGCTTGCGCCAGCGAAACCGCCCGCCGCCGAAGCGCCATGAAAGGCGCTATCAATGATGGTACCCAATGCCTCGGGAACTTGCTCGATATTGAGACCAATGACTACTGCGCTCATCGCGACATAGGCAATCGCCATCACCGGCACCACCGCACTCGCCGTAGCGGCAATCCGTCGAATACCCCCTAAAATGACAGCGCCCACGATCACCATGAGCACCAGGCCCGTGATCAGCCAATGGACCTCAAACTGGTCCCCCAGTACTTGAGCCACTGAATTGGATTGCACGGTGTTGGCTAACCCAAACCCCGCCATTGCCCCGAACAGCGCAAACGCGCCACTGAGGAGGGCAAAACGCGGACCAAGGCCATTACGGATGTAATACATGGGACCGCCGCTGAATCCGCCGAGGTCGTCCTGCTCACGATAGCGAACGGCAAGCACCGCCTCAGCATATTTCATGGCCATACCAAACAGTGCGGTCAACCACATCCAGAACAGCGCTCCGGGGCCCCCTAGTGTCATGGCGGTCGCGACACCCGCAATGTTGCCCGTGCCGATGGTGGCACTCAACGAGGTCATTAAGGCCCTAAAGGGCGGAATATCGCCGTCCCCCTGACCTTTGAAACCGCCGAGCAACAACCGAAAAGCAAACCCCAGCTTACGCCATGTCAAAAGACCCAAACCGAGCGTCAGGAAAATACCGGTGCCCAGTAGCAACACCTGCATCGGTACCCCCCAAGCCCACGCATTCACTTCAGTAATCACCGCTTCCACTTACCTGCTCTCCTTCAATCTCAAGGCGCACCCCTCATCGCGGTAACAGCCGGGACTTCATTGTTAGATCTTACTCGCCCTTCTCAAGCCGTCTACAACCGATCACGCTGCACCGATCATGCGCCACGACGCTTTGGTACCGTGCCTTCAATGCGTAACCGAAGCGCTTGCAGCAGCTCTGAGCAGCTGAGCCTCGTGAGAGAAGAGACCAAAAATACCCCCTGTATGCACAAAGACGATATCGTCGACCCCATCATAATGTCCCGCCTCAATATCAGTGATCAGGCCATGAAATGCCTTACCCGTATAGACGGGGTCTAACGGAATTCCCTCGAGACGCGTCAGCTCGGTGATCAGCGCATAAATCGCCGGGTCCGCTCGGCCATAGC
>JABJAS010000354.1 GCA_018666055.1 Halieaceae bacterium
ATCGTAATCAGTCCCTTCGACTGCATCGCCACGAACCAGCCAGACCAACTCCATATCGGTTTCGGTGAGCGACCGAGGCAAAAATCGATAGAGCACGCAATGATCGGGATAATTCAGCATGAAACTCATAGGTCCCAGCTGAAAGTCTCCAACTCCTCCATCGTAATCCTGGATGTTGCCCATAAGTGGTGCGGCAGGGCGACCGTCTTGCGTGCCGGTCACATAGCCATCAAAGAGACCATACCGCATAGCGTGCGCACAGGCGCCAAAACTCGGTGCGTCGAGGTAGATGGTCGTATGCTCTTTTGAAATACCGGATATCCCGGTGATCTCCTCAGCACGCTCGAGCATTTTTGCCACCACCGGCGCCGACTTTTCTTCCAGATCTTTCAAGGTGTGCGCACGCGCATACGATCGATGCGAGGTCGCGCAGTGATAACACTCTAAGTAGTTCTCGATGGCGAGCTTCCAGTTGGCATCGACGCGATAGGTTTTGCGATGCGCGACTTTGGCATGATCGAGATCATAGGCGCCGAGTTGCGCTTTGATCTGGTCGAGTGATGCGCTTAAATCACCCGCATTAGGATCGCAGTTGATAAAGACGAGGCCCATATAGGTGACACAGTTAACCGGCTTTAAACCATGTTGTGCCTGATCGAAGTCAGGCATGACATGGGTTTCACGAGCGACCTTGAGCGAGCCGTCGATATGATAAACCCAGCCATGATAGGGGCAAACGTAGGTTTTCCGATTCCCTTTAAGGTCTTCGCAGACGCGTGCACCACGATGCCGACAGACGTTGTGCATGGCTTGAATCGTACCGTCTTCAGTGCGCACCACGATGATGGAGTCTTCACCAATCTCAAGTAATTGGTAGTCGCCGACATTGGGAATCTCGCTGGCATGCAGCGCATAAATCCAGCTTTTGAAGATGAGATGTTCCAGTTCCTGCTCGTGCACTAGGTGCGAGCGATAGAAATAGGGATCAATCGCATGGTGTGGCCGTGCCTTCTCAGCCTCCAGCCTTGCGCGCATACGCTCAAAGGAATCGTCAACTGAAGTCGCAATGGTTTGCATGGCGTCTCTCGATTAGTTCGTTGGACAATTAATACGGTGGTGCGGGCGTCTGCCAGCGTTTGGCTGATTTAAAAATCGGTCCTTCAATGACTTTGCAGGGGGCTAACAGCCGAGTCCAGTGGAGTTCCCGTTGGTAATAGATTTCAGCGACCAGCTCATCGCCAACGGCACCATGGGGCATTTCAATTTGCGCATAGGCCAAATTGGCTTTTGCCGTTGGACACCAAGCCGCTGAGGTGACCGTACCGACTTGCTTATCGCCCTTGAGGATAAAAGAGTGTTCAGCGGGTTTGTTACCGTGCACGTCCAGCAGTGCAAACCGGAATCGAGACCCATTGGCTTGCTCCTTTAATAACGCCGCACGACCGTTGAAAAGGGGTTTTGAAAAATCGACTAGCCAGGCTAGCCCCAGCTCAAATGGACTGCGCGTGCGCCCGACGCGGACCACGTCTTCCGACGGCATGAAGTCAGTATTCGCTTGTAAAAAGCCCGCCTCGATCCGCGCAAGTTCCAGCGCCAAGCCGCCAATGGGCTTGATGAGGTAGTCGTGACCCAATTCAAACAGCTGATCCCATAGTGCCTCGGCAGATTCAGGCGGTACCCAGACCTCATAACCGAGGTCACCGGTGAAACCGGTGCGGCTCACCATGAGCGGTTTGCCTTCAAAGGTATAATGCGTCATACCAAAGGGTTTTAGTTGATTGAGATCGGTGCAGCCGAGCAAAGTGAGAATGGTGCAGGACGTGGGGCCCTGAACCGCTAGGCCGACAACGGCCTCTGATTCGTTCTCGATGGTGACATCGAACCCCAGCGTATTCCAGGCGAGCCAATCGTCGGCTCTTTGGTATGAGCAAATCCGATAATCACTCTCCCCTAGGCGAAAGATAGTGCCATCATCCATGACTTGGCCATCGTCGTCGCACCAGATCGCGTAGCCAACGCGATTGATCCCCAGTTTAGCGATGTCTCGCGTTACCAGTCGGTTTAAATAGCGTTGTGCATCGGGTCCGGTCACGCGGTATTTATTCATCGGTGACAGATCAAATACGCCGGTCGTGCTGCGCAGTGCGAAATACTCTAGCTCGACATCGAAATAGGCATTTGGGGTGGTATACCCCATCCAGTTGCCCCAGTCGTTGAGGTCACACATCGCCGCTACGCGTGAGTGGAACGGCGTCGTTAGCAGCATCGTGTCTCGACTTGCCACGTTCATGATAGTGCTCCTCGCTTCAAAATTTCTTTCGCTGCGTTACGCCCGGGGAGGCCCTGTAATCCGCCGCCGGGATGCGCGCCAGCGCCGCAGAGGTATAAGCCATTGACCGCGGTCGCATACTGGGTCGAACCCGGGAAGGGGCGCATCATCAAGGCTTGATCAATAGAGAGTTCGCCGTGGTTCCAATTACCGCCCGTCATACCGTGTGAGGCCTCTAGGTCGGAGGGGACGACCAGCTCACTGGCGGTGACCAAGGACCCTATTCCCGGTGCATAGGCTTCTAGTTCTGCCAGCAGCTGCGCTAAAAGCAGCGGTCGTGCGGCCTCCCAGCCCATATCGGGCGCGTAGGGCACATAGTGCACGATCGCAGTCAGAACGTGCTGATCAGTCGGAGCAAGCGACGCATCCGCGACCGAGGGGATGCTGATATCGAAGGTGTGCTG
>JABJAS010000355.1 GCA_018666055.1 Halieaceae bacterium
CACCTGCCGCCACACTGAGCTGTGGTGATGTTTCAATCTCTACGCTCAGCATGACCTCAGCAAACTCAGTGGCCCGATGCTGGACATCACCGCGCGCGTCCACCACGAAAGAGCCCCCATCAAAAACCAATTCGTCTTGGCCACCGACCTGATTGACATACAGTATGGGTAACTGGTGCGTTCGTGCCAGCGCAGACACTTGCGCCGTTCTCTCAGACTGCTTGCCACGATGGAATGGCGATGCATTAAGGTTTATCAACAGCTGCGCACCGGCTGCTGCCGCATTTGCGGCAGGATGCGGATGCCAGATGTCCTCGCAAATAGTGAGTCCCACCGGCAAGCCTTTAATCGTGACCACACAGGTGTCTGCACCCGCCTCAAAGTAACGCTTCTCATCAAAGACCTGATAATTGGGAAGGCACTGCTTATCGTACTCCGCCAAAATAGCCCCGTTATAAAGCACGCCTGCACTATTGAATAACAGACCACCTTGCCGACGGGGGTATCCCACCACCACCGCTAAGTCATCAGGAAGATCCTTACAAAGGCGCTCTAGTGCCCCGGCAGTGAGCTCTGTGGTGTGCTGGCGAAGCAATAAGTCCTCGGGCGGATAGCCCGTTAGCGTAAGCTCTGGGAAAACCACCAGATCAACACCTAGCGCAGACTGATCAACACAAACATCAAGAATACGCTGGGTATTCCCCTTAATATCACCGACTAGTGTGTTGATTTGCGCCATAACAATGTTCATGACGGAGTCCTCTTATCTCGTGTCGTCGCAGGCCAAGCCAAGGCGCGAAGGGTAACGTATTTCTGCCCCCTGAATCGCCCCTCGGCGCTCTTTTCCACTGATTCATATAAGGCAGGACACCTAGATCAGGGACACGCGCCCCACTGCCTTGCCAATCTGGGCCTGCCCAAGCGATTCACCACAACGGACCAGTTATGTCCGCCCGAGCACACCGATAAGGTCACGTTGCGGTTACCGAAACCGTATCGATCCCATCGTAATGTGCCACCCACCACCGCCGTGCCCGCCCTGTTGCGCACCGTGACACCCCCAACTGGCAACCAGACCTGGCGCAGCGTCGCTGACAATCCGGTCGAGTTGATGAGCGCAATAGACTCGCCAAAATGTCCCCCACAGGTCGGTTGCGCTGTCTCCAGGTGCTGCACGGGACACAGCATGATGTCTTCACCCGATAGCAGCGCTGTGCTACGCGCAGTGTGCACCATGCTATACAACTGATGGGCGCCCGCGCGAGCCCGCGCTGCCGATAATTGATCTCGGAAGGTGGGCACACTCATGGCGGATAGCAGCGCAACTATCGCTACTGCCACGAGGCACTCCAATAGCGTCAGCCCCTGTTGACCTTGCATCCTGGCGTCATCCATCGCGCCAACATCACAGCCTAAATAGCAAAACACCATGTCGATGCTTGTTTACGATGATCAGTGTTGGTATTTGGCCGCTGACTGGCAGGCTATCAACATGGCACAGCGCAAGTTTGCTCCAAACCCTCAGGTGGCAGCGCTCGAGTCGCCTGCGGCCGCTCAGGCCTCGTTCAGGCCTCGTTCAGGCCGAACAGCGTGCCGGGTGATTGCCTAATCCACCACCACCGTGGGAATTCGCAGCGCTTTCGGCAGAGAGAAGGTCACATTTTCTTCACGACCGTCGAGATCCCTCACGGTGGCGACCCCCCGCTGGCGCAGCGTATCGATGACTTCTTCTACCAGCAATTCAGGTGCTGAGGCACCGGCGGTGACGCCCACGGCTTGCGCATCGGCCAGCCAAGCAGGATCGATCATGCTAGCGTCATCAATCAAATAGGCGCTGGCACCGCAACGCTCAGCCAATTCTCGCAATCGATTCGAGTTAGAGCTGTTAGTCGAACCCACCACCAACACAAGGTCGACTGCTTCGGCGAGCGATTTGACCGCATCCTGCCGATTCTGAGTGGCGTAACAGATGTCGTCTTTTCGGGGGCCTTGAATATCAGTGAAGCGCGCGCGAAGGGCATCAATCACTTTAGCCGTGTCATCAACTGACAAGGTGGTTTGTGTCACATAAGCCAGCGCGCTGGGGTCGCGGACTGCCAAGGTTGCCACTTGCGCTTCGTCCTCAACCAAGTAGATCGCACCACCGTGGGAGGTATCGTAACGACCCATCGTGCCCTCGACCTCAGGATGACCCGCATGACCGATTAATATGCATTCTCGACCTGAACGACTGAATGCGGTGACTTCCACATGCACCTTAGTGACCAACGGGCACGTGGCATCGAACACCTTCAGCCCTCGCCCATCGGCCTCATCTTGCACCGCTCGAGAGACGCCATGCGCACTAAAAATGACAATCGCATCATCGGGCACCTCGGCCAATTCATCGACAAAAATAGCACCGCGATCGCGCAGGTCGTCCACAACATGACGGTTATGGACCACTTCATGACGGACATACACAGGGCGACCAAACACCTCTAAGGCCCGATTCACAATGTCTATTGCTCGGTCGACTCCCGCGCAAAATCCGCGCGGATTGGCGAGTACGATATCCATCAATGCAGTTCCGCTGGCTCCACCTGCGCAATGCGCACCTTGAAATTAATCGTTCTTCCCGATAGCGGATGATTAAAATCCACTTTGACCGTCTCTTCACTCACTTCAGCGACCATACCGGGCACTTCACCACCCGCCGCGTCGGCAAACGAAAACAACATGCCGGGGGCTAACGATTCTTCGTCAAAATCACGGCGGGGGAAAGACTGAACATTATCGTCCTGAGGCTCACCAAAACCCTCCGCCGGCGGAATACGAAACTCCGCTTCATCACCAGGCCGCATACCCAGCAAACGCCTTTCAAAACCGGGCAGCAAGGAGCCGTCACCCATGACAAAACTCACTGGGTCAGCACCAAAGTTCGAGTCCACTTCCTCGCCGTTTTCGAGAGACAGCGAAAAATTCAAGGTCACGCGCGTGTTGGTTTCAATCTCAATATTCATAGCGTCAGGATACGGGGGGTTTCTCAATTGGGGAAGCACTTCCCATTAGCATAATCAGCAGCCAGCAGGTCGCTCCAGCTGTAATGGCAGCGTCGGCAAGATTAAAAGCGGGCCAAAACCACTGTTCATAGTGGAGAGAGATAAAGTCCACCACGTGGCCTTGCGCCACCCGATCAATCAAATTCCCCACGCCGCCACCGAGAATAAGACCCAATGGCACGGTCAATATGCGGTCGGCAGGTGCCAAGCGCCATAACCACACCACAATAAACACGCTGACCAATAAGGCGATACCAGAGAGAAAGTAACGCTGCCAGCCCCCTGCATCAGCCAAAAAACTGAAAGCGGCGCCCGTATTGTAGGTCAACATCCAATCAAACCAGCTCGTCACTGGCACGGGATAGCGATAACTGAGCTGTTCTACAGCAATCTGCTTGGTCCATTGATCCAGCACCACCACCACTACCGCGATCGCCAACCCCACCCAAGGTCGCTGCCACCGGGCCCCCCAGCCAGACTCGCTAGGCAAACTGCCTTACCTCGCCAGGGCCCTCGATGTTACTCACACAACGACCACAGAGCGCCGGATGGGCTGCATGCTCACCCACATCAGGGCGGCGATGCCAACAGCGCTCGCACTTTTCACTACTAGCGGGTTCGGCCACGATTCGCAGGGCCAACCCTTCTGCCTCCATCGCGGTTTGCGGAGCCGATTCCCAATCCGAGACGGTGACCTCTGAGGTAATCAATACAAAACGCAGTTCGTCCCCTAAGGATCGGAGCTGCTGTGCCAATGCGGTGTCGGCATAGAGGGTCACTGCGGCATCGAGGGAACCGCGCAATGCTCCCTCTGCTCTCTGCAGCTCTAAGGCCTTGTTGACCTGCTGCCGCACACTCATCATTTGACTCCAAAATGCACTGTCCAATGTACCGTCCAATGAACTCTCGCCGGCCGGCATGGGCAAATGCTCGTACCACTCGGCCAAGAAAACTGACGGCGAACGGGCACCGGGTACGTTCTCCCAAATCTCCTCGGCAGTAAAACTGAGAATCGGCGCAATCCAACGACATAGGGCCTCAGCAAGATGATACAAGCTGGTTTGCGCAGAGCGGCGAGCCATGGATTCAGCTCCCGTTGTGTATTGCCGGTCTTTAATAATGTCGAGGTAAAAGCCACCGAGTTCGCCACTGCAGAAATTATGGACCTTGTGGTAAACGTGGTGAAATTGATATTGCTCGTAAGCCGAGCAAATCTCGGCCTGCAAATCATGAGCCTGCCCCAAAATCCACCGATCGAGCGGCAACAATTGTTCAGTGGGCAGGCAATCTCTCTCGGGGTCAAAGCCGGCGAGATTCGCGAGTAAGAATCGTGCGGTGTTTCGTATTCGGCGATAGGCATCCGCCGTTCGCTTAAAAATTTCGTCAGAGGCAGAAATTTCATTGCGATAGTCTGCCGCCGAAACCCAAAGCCGCAGCACATCAGCTCCCAATTCCTGCATCGCTTTTCCTGCGGGAATGATATTGCCGAGGGATTTAGACATCTTTCGTCCATCGCCATCCACGGTGAAACCGTGCGTTAGGACACTCCGGTAAGGCGCCCCCTTGTGGATGGCCACACCCGTCAATAACGAGGATTGAAACCATCCTCGGTGTTGGTCAGAGCCTTCCAAATACAAATCTGCTGGCCAATCCAGCATGTCACGCTGCCGCAGGACACAGTCATGCGTGACGCCTGAGTCAAACCAAACGTCCAAGGTGTCCGTCACCTTTTCATATTGGTCCGCATCGGCCTGCAACAACTCAGCGGGATCCAAATCAAACCATGCATCAATGCCACCTTGCTCAATCAACTCGGCAACCGACGCCATGAGCGCCAAGGTATTGGGATGTATTTCTCCTGTCACCTTGTGGATGAACAACGTAATCGGAACACCCCAGGTCCTCTGACGTGAGATACACCAGTCCGGCCGGTCAGCCAACATACTGTCGATTCGGGCACGACCCCAATCCGGTATCCATTGCACGCCCTCCACTGCCGTTTGTGCAGCAGAGAGCAACCCATTACCCATCATGCTGATAAACCATTGCGGCGTTGCACGAAAAATAATGGGGGTCTTATGGCGCCAGCAATGAGGGTAGCTGTGCTCGAAGGGTTCGTGACACAACAATCGTTGACGATCCGCTAAGGCAGCCACAATATCGTCGTTTGCTTTAAAAATGTGCTGTCCAGCAAAAACCGGTGTCCCCGGGTGATACACCCCGTTACCGCCCACTGGGTTATAAACCTCTAGGTCATAACGGCGGCCCATTTCAAAATCTTCTTGGCCGTGGGCGGGCGCCGTATGCACGCAACCGGTGCCCGCGTCAGTCGTAACGTGCTCTCCCAAGACAATGGGCACTGGCTGATCATCAAACGGCGGTAACAAAAGCAGCCCCTCAAGATCCGCGCCCTTAGCACGCCCCAGCACGGTAACCTCATCAGCGCCAAAACGCTGTGCGCAGGTTTCCGCCAGGGCCTCCGCCACTAATACACCGCGCCCGGCTACCGCCAACAAGACGTAATCGAGCACGGCGGATAACGCCACGCCGCGATTAGCAGGCAGGGTCCAAGGCGTCGTCGTCCAAATCACCACCCCACTGGCGTCGTCAGCATCGCAATTAAGCCGTTTGCCAACCTCTTCCACGTCGACAAAAGGAAACAGTACATCGACCGCCGACGACTGCTTATCGCGATACTCCACCTCTGCCTCCGCGAGGGCTGATCCACAATCGAGACACCAGTGAACGGGCTTGAAGCCCCGCTGCAAATGTCCCTGTTCAACAATATTGGCTAATGCGCGAACCACATTAGCCTCAAATGCAGGGTCCATGGTGAGATAGGGATTTTGCCAATCTCCCAATACCCCCATGCGCATGAAATCGAGCTTTTGTGCATCCACTTGCTTACGCGCGTAGTCCCGGCAGTGCTGTCGAAATTCGGCGGGGGAAACCTTGTGGCCGGGTTTACCCACCTTTTTTTCAACATTGAGCTCAATCGGCAATCCGTGGCAATCCCAGCCCGGCACATAAGGCGCATTAAAGCCCGATAACGTTTTTGATTTGATGATGATGTCTTTCAGAATTTTATTGATCGCATGTCCTACATGGAGCTGACCATTGGCGTAGGGCGGGCCATCGTGCAGGATAAAAGTCGGTTTATCTTTGCTCGCCTGACGAATCTGACCATACAGGTCCATGGCTTC
>JABJAS010000356.1 GCA_018666055.1 Halieaceae bacterium
ATTTTCTGTCGGTTCAGGCCAGTGATAGTCCGCTGGGCTATCGGCGAGCAGCGCGTCGTAGGCAACCACCCGTGGGTCATCCACACTCGCGGCATCACCCGTCACAATGAGGTACTCAACCTTGGGTATCAGGGGCAGCACCGGCAACAAAACGGATGCCAGTCGGCTATCGACGATCAGAAAGCGATCGCCCGCATGATCAATAATATAAGCGATGTGCTCTGGGGACAGTCGGCAATTAACCGTATGCAGCACTGCACCCATTGAGGGCACTGCAAGGTAAACCTCAAGGTGCCGGGTGCTATTCCACATAAAGGTGCCAACTCGATCCCCCTCTGCGAGTCCCAGCCCCAAAAGCCCATGCGCTAAACGAGCACTGTCAGCGTCGATCTCATCATAGCGTCGCCAGTTGACTTGCTCGCCGTCGTAATCACCTACCCGACTGCTCGCAAAATGACGCGCGCCAAAACGATGTAATGTCGTCACGCCAAGCGGCGTATTCATCATCGTACTGAGCATAGCCGTCACCAATCGCCCTTCGCAGCGCGCTCAGCCTCAGCCAGCAATGCGGGAACATCGTATTCTAGCCCGCGAGCGTAATCCGTCGTTAATTGCCCCGCTGTAAAGAGCCCATAAGCTCCCTCAATGATGGCGGCGAGACGCCAAAAGGCCAACGCCATGTAGAAATTCATATGGTGCAACGGCCGCCCGACCGATTCAGACCAGCGCCCAGCCAATTCCCGACGACTGATCACACCAGAACGGCGCGACACAGACTGCAATGCCGAAAATGCGGGCGGCTGTTGAGTGCGGTATTCGCCCCAGAACATCAGCATCAACGCGACGTCCATATAGGGGTCGCCAACGGTCGCCAGCTCCCAGTCTATGATCGCTAAGATTTGGGGCTCATAGGGTGATGCCAGCGTATTGTCGAGGTGATAGTCACCATGAATCACCGCAGGCGAGCCCGCTTCCGGCACGTGGGCGCCCAGCCATTCACCGAGCGCAAACAGCGCCGGCAGTTCGCGCACAGGGTGCTCACGCCTAACGGCTAACCACCGCTCAATTTGTCGCTCCACAAAACGCTCTGGACGACCTAACTTTGCTAGAGCGGGTAAATCGGTGGGCACGTTATGCAGCACCGTTAGCTGGTCAATCAAATCGATGCCCAGACGATTCACCGTATCGACGGTGTCCGGATAACTGTCGGGTAGGGTATCGGTCAGCGCTCGGCCATCGATAAATTCTTGCACTAGAAAAGATCGGCCAATCACTGAGGCATCGTCGCACCAGGCTAGGACTTCGGGCGCTCTCACCTCGAATCCTGCTATCGCTTGTAGTACTTGTGCCTCGCGCTGAATGCCTCGTGCAGAGGTAGGGGAGATGTCATTGGCGGGGGGCGTTCGCACCACGCACGATCGGTCGCCTGATCGAAAGTGCCAAGTCAAATTAGAGTTGCCACCGCTCAGCGCTGAGCAAAACTGGGTGTTCTCCCAACCTAAGTTACCATCCAACCAAGCAGCGAGCTCTTCTGGGGGTGCTGATGTCATCAGGTGACTCCAAAGCTGGAGAGAAGACCACCGTCTACCGGGACACAGGCGCCGGTCATGTATCGGCTCTGGCTAACCCAGTAAACGACCTCTGCAATCTCACGCTCTTCTGCGAAGCGCCGCATGGGAATTTGTTTGTTCATCGCTTCAAGCGACGCCTCAGTGAGGCCCGAGGTCATTTCGGTCAATACGAGCCCGGGTATCACGAGGTTGGCGGTGATCGCCTTCGGCGCGAGTTCAATTGCCAGCGCCTTGGTCAATCCCGACAACCCGGCCTTCGAGGACGCGTAAGCGGCGTCACCGGGAAAACCGCGGAAACCGACAACCGCGCCTACATTGATAATCGCGCTACCCTCTTCCATGTGCGCCAGGGCCGCTCTCGCCATATTCATAGCGCCGGTCAAATTAACTTGCAATACCTCTTGCCAGGCGTCATCGGCTAGCCGCTTCACCTTGCCCCCGCGATGCACCCCGGCGTTGTTGACCAACGTGTCGACTCGACCAAATCGTGCGATAACAGCATCCATCGCGGCAGACACCGACTCTGGATCCGCTACATCACACTGCACCCCCATGGCATCAGCGCCCAGTTCGTCCGCCAGCGTGAGCACCGACTCACCCCGCGCGATTAAGGCAACTCGGTCTCCACTCTCGGATGCCACTCGCGCGATAGACGCGCCGATGCCCCGTGACGCGCCGGTCACTACCCACACTTTACCGCCAGACATACTACAATCTCCTCGATGGCGCCTTACGGCACCACAACAACCGACCGATTTTTTATCAGCCGCGTTGCTTGTTTGCGTCTAGCAAGTTTAAACTAGCGGCCCAATTTGGCAAGCCTAGTCCAGACACTCATCCGCAAAACAGGTGACTGGCACGTTCTGTCAACGACATCTCAACCCCTAGGAGGTAACGGCTGTGTGGTCTTTTGAAACAGATCCCGAATTTCAAGCGCAATTAGATTGGATAGACACGTTCACGCGTGAAGAAATTGAACCCCTTGATTTGGTCTTTCGCGAGCCCGGCGATCCTTGGGATCCGAAATCGCCCGCTTTCAAGGCAATGGAACCGCTGCGAGAGATC
>JABJAS010000357.1 GCA_018666055.1 Halieaceae bacterium
GGATGACGGTACCGCGCTGACAACACGCCCGCTGGACATAGCAGTGCCCTTGGTGATGTCATCGAGTGCTCGGCATCGAGAAGAACGCGTTCAAGTGATGATGAATCGTTTATCGCCACTCGCAAACGGGGCGCAGCGGCTGGATGCGGGCAGCGCACTGAAATTCTGCGATTTGGTGGGAGGAGATTCCGATGTTTATCCAAGAACATCTCCCTGCTATGAATGGGATCTGGCTGCGGGCGATGCCTTAGTGCGCGCGGCAGGTGGGCGTGTGACGACCCTAGAGGGTGCTGGTATTCGTTATAACCAGTGGGATAGCTTAAAAGCGCCTAAGTTTATTGCGGCCGCCGATGCGGATGTGGATTATGCACCGCTGGTTCGCGAGCAAGATGTCTGATGGCGTCGGTTTTCGAGTGAAGCGTATCGCCCTGGTATCGCTTGGGTGTGCAGTGGTGATGAGGCTTATCGGTTTCATGCCGTGCCGTATAGATAGGCCTTGAGCACAAGGCAGAGTAATGCATGACAGACCAAATTGAACAGGATCAAGCCGCTGCCAATGATGAGCTGTCGCCCGCAGAGCGACTCCTGCTCATGGAGGGTCAGCATCGGTCTCTGGACCAAAAAATCATCGAGTTGCAATCGCGCCCCTGGCAAAACCAGCTATTGGTGCAGCGCCTGAAGAAAGAAAAGCTGCGGCTAAAAGAGGCCATCGAACGATTAAAAGGGGAGATGATTCCTGATTTAAATGCGTAATCCATCGGGAAAGCGGTGTCCTTCATGGGTTAGCAGCGATACTTTAATCGTTAGCCCGCCCGTAAAACCCGTCAGTGCACCGGTGCTACCTACCACCCGATGACAGGGCACAATAATGGGAAGGGGATTGCGCCCCACTGCGCCACCAACAGGCCTCGCCGATTGGGGTCGACCAATGACCTGTGCGACCTCGCGGTAACTGACGGTCTCGCCGAAAGGGATATGGGTCAGCGCGCCCCATACGGCCTCTTGAAAGGGCGTCCCCGTCCAGACTAGCGGTACCGAAAAACGCGTGAGCGTTGATTCAAAGTAAGCGGTCAGTTCCTCGATGGCGTGGTCTAGTACCGGTGTTGTCTCTGACGTCTCCACGGACCCGCCGGCCCGACTGGGGAAGTGAATGGCGCTTAAGCCCGCTTCCGTCGCTTCTAGCTGCAACGAACCGAGAGGTGTCATTAATGACTGTGTGAAGAGCATTGCTAGTGTGACGTCGCGTTTGTGCGCCGTGAGGAAGGCGCCAGTGACAATCCCGCACACAGCATCAGGGTCAGCAACGCTAGCCAATCACTCATTTGTCCTGGCGAATCGCCGGATAAAAGGGGTGGCAGCGCAGCACAGCAGAGCAATCCCGTGATGATCAGGCTCAGCCGTCGCGTGCCCATCAGCCCTAGCGCGAGTAGCAGAAAAAGCGTGCCCCGGCCCGCATCCTGTAACCCGGTTAATGACAGTTCTGATTGCCACAAGCCTGCAATGAGCAACACGCCCATCGTTAGCGTGAGTAGCATGGTGAACTGTCGTAGCGCGGTTTTAACGGGCGGTACTGCCAATGCCATGGGGGCGTCACTCTGTTAGACAGGCCGCTCGCTTTGAGCGGTCACTATCGTGTGGCGTGATGTCGCCGGATTAAAAATGGACGTATAGCTTTTGGCGACTAGCGGTATGATGTAGCGTATGAATGGTAATTTACTCTCCGCTGATAGAGTGATCAAGGCGCTTCCGGCAGAGGCTAGGAAGGTCTTGCAGGTCACTGTGTATGACACGGTGGGTTCCACTAACGATGTGTTGCGTGAACAGAAAGGGCAGGTCGCTTTGCACGGGGCCGCCGTTATCGCTGATCAGCAAACTGCAGGGCGCGGTCGACGCGGCCGGCGCTGGTGCAGTCCCGCCGGCGCAAATCTCTACTGTTCGATAGGTTGGCGTTTTGCCGGTTCGCCCGAAATGCTTACGGGGCTCAGTTTGGCCGTTGGCGCGATGGTGGCAGAGCAAATCACAACGCATTTCGGCGCTGATCTACAATTAAAATGGCCTAATGACCTCTATTACAACGAGCAAAAGCTGGGCGGCATCCTCGTCGAGGTGTTGGGCGACGTGGCAGATATGCAGTCCGTTGTGATCGGCATCGGCCTGAACGTCAACATGCCGGAGGAGCAGGGGGCAAGCATAGAGCGGCCTTGGACCGATTTAAGGTCAGTTGTTGGCGCAGAGGTGGATCGTCATGCTTTGGCTGGTGCTGTCTTGGCGGGGGTTGCCGACGGTTTGCCGCGATTTGCCGATAAGGGCTTTGCTCATTGGCAACCGGCTTGGCATCGCCGTGATTACCTATCGGGCAGATCGGTTGTGATAGACGGCTCCCCTCCGATTGCCGGTATTGCTTGTGGCGTCGATGATTGTGGCGCATTGCTGGTTGAGTCGACCACGGGTCAATTGGCGATTGCGGGTGGTGAAGCGACCCTGCTGGAGATCGGCACAGCCTCATGAACGAGGTGCTGCCCTGGTTATTATTGGATGTCGGCAATACCGCTATTAAGTGGCGTCTGGCGCATGCCGAGGGATTGTTGGATCGAGGTGGTCGAGCTGCCTCGGACCCGCAGGCCTTGTGCGAAGCACTGACTGGAGTGAGGTGGTCGCAGGCCGCGCTAACCAGCGTCGCGGGCTCCTCTTTCGATCGCGAGGTGGTGGCAAGGCTTTCCGAAGTCGGTGATGCTCCGGTGTGGCAGGGTGTTGCAGAGCCATCGCGTTTTGGGCTGACCAATGCCTATCAGCCTCCAGCGTCCATCGGTGCCGACCGTTGGTTCGCGATGCTCGGCGCATGGTGTGAGTACAAAGAGCCGTTGTGTGTTGTCGACGCGGGGACTGCGATCACCATCGATGTGGTTGCGTCTGATGGTCGTCACGAGGGTGGCTACATTGTTCCGGGCGTTGATCTCATGCGGCAATCGCTGACGCAGGATACCCGTTTGATCGACGTGAATACATTGGCTGCGCCGACGATGTTGCCCGGGAGCGATACGGCGCAATGCGTCAATGCAGGGGTATGGCAGGCAGCTCAGGGTGCGATTCAATCCGTGATCACCCGATATCCCCAGTATCGACCGGTGATCACCGGCGGCACTGGCCCTGAATTGCTGGCACTGGGACTACAGGGGGAACATCGGCCTCATTTGGTGCTCGATGGTTTGAGGGTTTGGTTGTCATCTGAGCTTGACGAGTCAGCCTGCTGAGGGGATGATTCGCACCCCAAACAGGGCAAGCTTTTTGTGACCGCTTGTTAAACGCTTAGCTGGCGTAGCTCAGTAGGTAGAGCAGCTGATTTGTAATCAGCCGGTCGGGGGTTCGATTCCTCTCGCCAGCTCCATTTATCCACCCCGTCGTTCCTTTTATATCAGGGTCTTACGGGCATGCAGACACATCCAACCCCCAAGCGACTTCTCACTATTTGAGTACCAGCGCCTCGATTTGTGGGAGATCTATCCGTCTGGATTACTCGTCGGGTAGCTTCTTCATCACTTCGAACAGGGTATCCATGATGTCTGTCACATCACCCGCTAGCGCTTCTCGTTCAGCCATTGGCGCATTGCCAAAGTCGATTGCTCCCTGAAGCTTCCGCAACATATTCATCAATTCTTGAAGTTCAGCTTTCATGTTCACTGCCAGATGTGATGGATGTGGGGTGGAGCATATCAGGCTCAGTCGGGCTGGCTTTGATTCGCAGAGGAGATTGCACCATGGGGGGATCGGTGTTCATCATTCGCTGGAGGAGCCACCGCCGCATACAAGAAATTGTATTTACTGCGGCGGCGCGCCCATGCACGCTAAGGAGGCAAGCCCTAGCGCGGTTAGTATGGTGTTAGCGTCGATTTATCGCGCTGCGGCTACAGTTTTTTATCGAGGCAATTGAATAGCTTGTCGTCTTGGTCGTCCACCCAATCATCAACTTGGTTGTCAGATGGCTTGCCACCATGCTTTTTAATCATTGCTTGGGCAGACTTAATGGCAGCCGAATCTGCCTTACACGCTTTGAGTGCCGCCATAAGCTCATCTGCCGCGCCGGAGTCGGAAAAGGCCGAAACAGAGAACGACATTGAGCACGCAACTAGCGATGCGAGAAGTATTTTTTTATTAAACATTTTAATTCCCCTAGCTTTGAGTACGAGATGTGCTGGGCAGGAACCTCAGAATGCCCATCGCCGTGAGGACAATCATCCTGCGCCAGCGCAATATTATCAGCGCTGTGCTCGCGGAAAAATAGCAATTTGTGACTGCCGCGTGGAAATACCGCTAATCACTACTCCTAGGCCGCAGGAGGTGCTGCCTCCATGGACAAGCGCTGTAATGGGGCTGTGGTGCGTCCAATGTGAGGTAAACACAGCTCAAAATGGGCTCATGGCATGCAGGCTGTTGATGCATTAGATCGGATTTTGTTGGCCCAAAGGGGCATTCGATGCGTCAGTGGAGGATGTCAGATGCTGTTGCCGTTATGCCTAAGTAGAATGTGCGGCCAGCAAGACGCCATTTCTGAGGCATTCGGCCTTTAATTGACAGGCAGAATTCCCTAATCGCCAGTGTTGACACAGAGGGTGTAGATCTAGAGAATGTGCGCCCTTCCGGAGGGGTTCCCGAGTGGCCAAAGGGATCAGACTGTAAATCTGACGCGCGAGCTTCGGTGGTTCGAATCCACCCCCCTCCACCAAGGATGACGCCGGAAGGGGGAGTGAGAACCTTCGGTGTTGGGCGCGGGTCCCGAGGTGAAAGTGACGCCGCGGGTATAGTTTAATGGTAGAACCTCAGCCTTCCAAGCTGATGATGCGGGTTCGATTCCCGCTACCCGCTCCATTAAAGAGCAGCAGTTTTGCTCATATAGCTCAGTCGGTA